>CAZIAJ010000117.1:0-6615 GCA_964537565.1 uncultured Sulfurospirillum sp. | reverse complement strand
ATCTATTAGCTAAATAGTATCCTATACTATAAGCTATTTTTCTATTGTTTTTATCGTATATTAACATTTTTTTTATGATAACTGGTGTTTTTTCATCTATAATATTTAAAGCCTTTTTTATTTGTGCTGAAGGCATGGAGGCTAAAATATCTTCTTGTGAAAAGACAATTTTTATATCTAGCTTCTTTTCTAAAAAAGGATAAAGTTGATATATTTCGATGTCTTGTAGCTCTTCAATTTTTAAGTTCAAGTCAGGATGAAAATAACTCTCAACATATAGTTCAGGTTCTAAATAGCCTTTTATTCTAAGAAGTTTTATAATTTGCAGATTTGTATTTATATCTAACCTATCACAAACTTCAAAAGATGGTTTACACTTAGAAACTATATGTTCAAACATCTTAAATTCACGATTTTGTTTTTTCATTTCATCGTTAAAACTATACCAATTATTTAGTGTAGTTCTCATGCGTTCATTATCTATGTTTTTAAATGTACCTCTGTTTTTTTTTCTCACTATTAAGTTTTTGTTTAGAAGATTGTCCATAGCTTTTCTAACAGTATTTCTACTTATAGAAAGTTTTTCAGATATTTCTAACTCATTTGGAAGCTTTTCTCCTAAACTATAAGGTTCTTGTCTCAAAATATCGCTTATTACATCTTCTACTTGTAAGTGTAAAGGAGTCTTTGAGTTCTTATCAATATGATAATTTGATAGATTCAAAAAAACTCCTTTGTATTAAGATTGTGAAAAATTATATGGTGGTCGTATTATACCTTTTTCTGTTATAAAACCAGCTATCAATGAGTTTGAAGTTACATCAAATGCTGGGTTAAAAACTTTTATATCTTCAGGTGCTATTTGTTGACCTTTTATGTATATAAGCTCTTCAGAACCTCTCTCTTCAACAACTATATCATCACCACTTCTTGAGTTAGTGTCGATTGTGGAGTATGGACAAGCTATGTAAAATGGTACACCATAATGTGCAGCATTAATTGCTAAAGATGAAGTACCAATTTTATTGGCTGCATCACCATTGTTTGCAACTCTATCTGCTCCAACTATGATTAGGTCTACTCTACCAAGTTTCATTAAATATGATGATACACTATCAGCTATCATAGTGGTATCAACACCAAATTTATTTAACTCCCAGCAAGTTATCCTAGCCCCTTGTAAAAGTGGTCTAGTCTCACTAGAGTATGCTTTAAATCTTAAACCTCTACTCCATGCAGTATACATAGGAGCGAGAGCAGTACCTATACCACCAGTAGCTAAAGCTCCAGCATTACATAGAGTTAAGATTCCATTACCTTCTTTGATTAATTCTGCACCATGAATACCAATCTCTTTACAAGTTTTTATATCACTTTCATGGATAGAAATAGCTTCTTTTTTTAGGACTTCATAAAGCTCTTTTGCTGTACCATCTTTTGTAAAGTTTTTTGCAAGAGATGAGAGTTTATTTAGTGCCCAACTAAGGTTTACCGCTGTTGGTCTTGAACTATTTAGATAATCAGCATTTTTATATACTAATTTTAAAAATGAATCTAAATCCAAATCAGTAGAGTTTTTTAGACTTATGATAAGCCCATAGGCACCTGCAATTCCTATTGCAGGTGCTCCTCTTACTTTTAAAAAATAGATAGATTCATAAACTTGCTCTACATTTTTCTGTTCTTCAAAGATACTTTGTGTAGGTAACTTTGTTTGATCAAGTATAAAAAATCGATCTTTTTCATCAAAATATAGTGCTTTAGGAATAGCATCTAAAAGTTTTTGGGCATCGTTCATTGTTAAAATAGTCCTTTTGTATCCATTGGAATCCAAGGATAAGTAAGCACATCTACACTATTGAACTCTGGAAATTTAGCTCTTAATTGCTTCATGTTTTTTATATCCATAGCTCTTAGTTTTTCGCCAGTAAAAAGCATTGGTGGGATAAGAACTTCTTTTGGTATATCAACTTTTGCTATTTTGAGTGCTATTGCTCTTACTGAAACTGCACCAATAGCTGCAGGGTTTGTTGCTGCAGTTGCTGCCCATGGGCTATCTTTTTTAATCATCTCTCTTATATCTTGAGTTGATATATCTGCTGTATATACTTTTACTTTATCTTGCTTTCTTGTTTCTCTAAGTGCTTGAACAACGCCTTTTCCTAGTTCATCATAAGGAGCAAAAAAAGCATTTATATCTGGATGAGCAAGTAAAACTGCTTTAACTTGGTCAGCATTTTTAGAAGCTATAGGAGACTCTAAAGTCCCTGTTTTTACTATCTCTTTTATACCTGGGTTATCTTTTTTGATTTTTTTCCAGCTTCTATCTCTTTTATCAAGTGGTAAAATTCCTGAGATACTTACATAACCAACATTTGCCTTGCCATTAAAATCTTTTACAAGTGCTTTAAGAGCTAGCATACCTAAAAGTTCATCATCTTGAGCTATTTGAGTAATAGCTGGATTTTTTAAATCAACATCAAAAGCAACTACAGGAATTCCTGCTTTAATTGCATCTGCTGCCGGTTTAGTCATAGTTTCACTTAGACCATGGTCAATGATGATTCCATCAACACCCATGTTGATAGCTTGGTATACAAAACTAGCTTCAGCTTGGTTATCCATACTTTTTCCAAAAACTGTTAGTTTGATACCCATAAGATCTGCTTGTATTTGAGCACCAGCTCTATATGTTTGCATAAATTCACCTTCAGTCATTTGTCTGATAAGTGCAATATGGATTTTTTTTGAACCATCAAATGGAGCAGGAGCCCCTTTTAAACCTTTAGCTAGTGCAGTATTTGCACCAAAAAACATACTTAGTATGATTGAACATACAACGAGTAACTTTATTTTCATATTTTCTCCTTTAATTTGATTACTTTTTTATATCTCTGATTTGGATAAACCAAATGTAAAGATAAGAGCTGCTACTAAAACCATACCTTTGATAAAATCTTGAGTATAGTATGGTAATGAAAGCATAGTTAAGCCATTAAGCAGCATTCCTATAAAAATCACACCTATAACTGTTCCAAATGCATTTGGTTTTTTTACTCCCAAAACCGCAAAACCTATAAGAGCAGCTGCGACGGCATCTAAAAGTAAGCCACCACCGCTTGTAACATCTCCTCTACCTATTCTTGCTGCAAGTAAGATACCTCCTAATGAAGCGATAGTTCCTGATATAACATAAGCTGCTATTTTATACCTCTCTACATTTACTCCTGCTAGTTTAACAGCCTTTTCATTTCCACCAATTGCATATAATATTCTTCCCCATTTTGTAAACTGAAGTATAAAATATGCTATGATTGCTAAAATAGCAAAAGCGATAACAGGGATAGGTATAAGGTCAAACATTCTGCCTTGACCAAGGTATAAAAATGCTTCGGCAAATTCACCCTCAGCTTCTGTCCCATCTGCTAGCATCATGCCAGTTCCTATAGACATTCCTGCAGATGGTATAAGTTGAAGTCCTTGAATTAAGAACATCATACCAAGTGTTGCTAAAAGATCAGGTATTTTGGCTTTTACTATAAGTAGCCCATTAACAAGGCCAATTGTAAAACCTGACAAAAGAGCAAACATAATTGCATATATATAGTTAAGATTGAGTACAACCATAACATAAGAAGATATCATAACACAAATTGCTGCAGTAGAGCCTATAGACAGGTCAAAACCATCTACAATTAGTGTAAAAGTAACCCCAATTGCAAGTATACCCACTATGGTTATACTTAAAAGTATTGAGAACATATTTGACCAGCTCCAAAATGCACTCTCAAGTAATCCAAAGCCTAGAAATGAGCCTGCCATAACTATTAAAAAGCCATATTTAATAGCAAATGCTACAAATTTTTCCAATCAAAATCCTTTTATTCTTGTGTAATTAAGCTTAAAAGCTTATCTCTATCTATATTTGAAGTTTTCTCTTGTGATAAAACCTTACCCTTATTCATTACTATAATTTTATCGCTTATATCCATTAGTTCATCTATATCACTCGATATCAGTAATACACTACTATCTTTAGTTGTTTTTCTAAGATAAGCATTTATATCTTTTCTTGATTTTATATCAACACCTTGAAAAGGCTCATCAAGTATAATGATATTATGTTTCATAAGTAACCATCTTGCAACAACAACTTTTTGTTGATTTCCTCCTGAGAGTGAATCTATACTTGCTATATATCCTTCACATTTTATACCCATATTATCAATCATTTCACTTGTTACAGCAATCTCTTTTTGTTTTTGCAAAATAGCTTGTTTTGAAAAGTAATCCAAAAATGGAAGAGTGATATTGTCTTTTATAGATTCATCAGGGAGTATGGCATTTACTGCTCTGTTTTCTGGTACCATATGAATACCATTTTGTATAGCTTGGTGAATATTATTTATATCTATTTTTTTACCATTGAGTATGATATCTCCACTTACTGGCTTTCTTATGCCAAAAAGTGTTTCAGCTAGTTCAGTTTTACCAGCACCTATAAGCCCGATAAGTCCAGCTATTTCACCTTCATATATTTTTATATTTATAGGATGATCGCTACCCTCTGTAACTAGGTTTTTTAGCTCTAAAACTAATTTTCTATTTTTGTTATTATAGTCATAATCACTAGGTATACTAGTCTCTATATCCCCAACCATTGCTTGTACTATATTTGCAACTTTAAGGGGTTTTTGTAGTAAGTCACCATACTGTCCATCTCGTATAACACCAACTCTATCAGATATTTTTGTAATTTCATGTAGATAGTGAGATATATAGAGGATAGATACACCTTCATCTTTTAGCTTATATAGAGTTTCAAAAAGCACTTCAGCCTCTTTATCAGATATAGAAGAAGTAGGCTCATCTAAAATCAAAAGTTTTGGCTTTTTAGCTAAAGCTCTTGCTATAGTAATCATCTGCTTTTCACTCTGTTTTATATCTTGTATATTTAGTTTCATATCAAGATAGTCTATACCCATCTTTTTTGCAATTTCTACTGCTTTTTTTTCTATCTCTTCTTGGTTATATACAAAATTTGCTTCAGGAGAGACTATCTGCTCTAAAGCCAAGTTTTCAGCTACACTCATATTTTGTACAATTCCTTGTTCTATACTTTGGTGAACAACTTGTATACCAGCTTCATAAGCATCTCTTGGTGATTTAAATTTGACTAATTTATCATCGATATATATTTCACCTTCATAATCAGGATAATATCCACATAAGATTTTGATAAAAGTAGATTTACCAGCACCATTTGCTCCAACCATTGAAAAAATCTCTGAACTATAAAATTCAAAGCTAACATTGCTTAAGGCTTTTGTAGCGCCAAATGTTTTACTTATGTTTACTGCTTTTATAAGTGGTTTGTTTTGCATCAACTATTCTCTATAACGGTTATAACGTCATCTATACTGTTTATGTCTGATTTTATAAGAATAGAAGCACTTTGAAGTACTTTAGCTTCTTTTTTGGCTCTTAATTCTAAATCTTTTATATCTGCTATATCTGCTACCTTTGCCAATCCAACAGTTCTTCTAAACATTTCACAAGAGGCAAATCCAATAGTATCTTTAAATATATCATTTATCAGTCCATCAGTAAAGTACTCAAAATCACTTAAGCCATTTGGATAGTCAAATTGAAGTGATTTTTTTCTTTTTTCATTTTCTATCATATTTGTTTTAAATTTTGTTGCAAACATATTCCAAGTATCTTCTATCATAGATTTTACATACTCTTTATACTCTTGTTCATTTTCATTTAGAGAGAAGTAAGACATAATTAAGTTTGCTATATATATTCCCACATCAAAACCTATAGGTCCATAAAATGCAAACTCAGGGTCTATTATATAAGTCTCTTTTTGATTGAGCATTATACTTCCAGAGTGTAAATCACCGTGAAGTAAAGCTTGTGCATTTGTCATGAACTTATATTTCATTTTTAGTACAGCGGTTTTGATTTCTCTATCTTCTCTAAAATTTTTTACAATTTTCATATCAAGTTTTGGATTGTATTCATTTGTATCATTATCTTCATATGGATGGGTAAATATAAAATCTTCTGTTATATTACATAACTCAATATTTATAAATTTTTTAACACTTTTCTTTTTTTCTTCACTATTTAAATAAAAATCAGATGTAAAAAATAGAGTATCTGCTAAGAAAGTAGAGATATGCTCACTAAGAAGTGGAAATCTAACTCTATTTATCATCTCACCTCTTAGGATTTTATGTTGATTTAGATTTTGCATAACAACTACAGACATCTCATGAGAGCTATAAAAAATCTCAGGAACTAACTTAGGACAGATATTTTTTTCAATTTTTAAAGCTTCTATTTCAAATGTCATTCGTACTCTGCTTAAAGGGTACTCTTCTCCTACACATCTAAGATATGGAACAGCCTGTTTTAAGATAATGCTTTTTTTACCATTTTTTATTATATATACAAAATTAAGATTACCATCACCTATTTCCGATATTTCTAATTTATCACTATTTTCATTTGAAGCTAAAAGTAGAGATTTTATTTGTGGTGTTTCATCAATATACTTTCGTATCAAATCACTATTAAGAACTTTATACATAATTAGCCTTTTAT
>CAZIAJ010000116.1:0-6639 GCA_964537565.1 uncultured Sulfurospirillum sp. | reverse complement strand
AATACTTTGAAAAAACTAGCAAATAGAACTAGATAAAATAAGAATCGATTTTATTTAAGCATAAAAATCTAAAAGTGTATCAGGATTTTGTTTTGGTACACTTTTTACAGATTCTTGAATTTTCATATTTTCAAAAGATGAACTCTCTTTGTTTGTATATTGTATGTTGTTGCTTACCTCTCCATTTTTATTAGAAGAATTTTCATCTGAACTCGCATTACTGTCTAATCTTCCAATTTGAATTTGACTAGAATAAGGCGATTGGAATATGTATCTATTAACATTCATAATAACCCCCTTTTTATGTTATTATATCATATATATTATTGAAGGCAGACAGTGTTAAATATAGTAGAAATTTTTTACTCCATTCAAGGTGAGGGTAGGTTTAGTGGATATCCTTGTGTTTTTGTACGATTGCATGGGTGTAATCTTAGTTGTAGTTTTTGTGATGAGCCTTTACACAAAGGAGAGTATAAATGCTTTACAAGTAAAGAGCTTTTAGAAAAGATAAAAGAGTACCCTTCCAAACAGGTAGTTATAACAGGTGGAGAGCCAAGTCTAAATGACATAAACGAGTTTATATATGCTTTACATGTAGAGGGCTATCACGTAGCAGTTGAAACCAATGGCTACAGATTTAGGCATATAAAAAATGCAGATTGGATTACATATTCACCGAAGGATTGGGACTCTTTACATGTAGAGGGTTTTAGTGAGTATAAATTTGTTGTTGGTGTAGATAGTAATATAGAAAAAATCACTTCAATTAAAAGTGAAAAGCCTATCTATATCCAACCAATAAATTTTAAAGATAGAGTAAACAAAGAAAATACAGATTTTTGTATAGAGTTAGTTAAAAAGTACCCTCATATGAGATTGAGTGTACAGTTACATAAGTATTTAGGGGTAGAATAGTGAAAGAAAAATTGAATAGTTCGGCATTGATAGTCTTTAGTGGTGGTCAAGATAGTACAACTTGTCTTGGTTGGGCATTGAGTCGATTTAAAGAGGTTGAAACTTTGACATTTGATTATGGGCAGAAGCATAGAGTTGAGATTTATCAAGCAAAAAAGATAGCAAAGGCTTTAGGAGTAAATAATCATGTTTTAGGCATAGATGCTTTTTCACAGCTTAATGATTCAGCACTTATAGATGGCAGTCTTGATATCTCGAGTCCTCATAGAAACAGACCAAATATGCCAGCCTCTTTTGTACCAAATAGAAATGCAATATTTTTTACTCTTGCTCATGCTTATGCTCAAAAACAAGGTATAGAAAATATTATTGTAGGTATAAATCAAACAGATTACTCTGGTTATCCAGATTGTCGTCAAAATTTTATTGAAGCATTAGAAACAGCACTAAATTTAGGAAGTGAATCAAATATAAAGTTTCATTATCCACTTATTCATCTCACAAAAGCAGAGACTTTTAAGATAAGTGAGGAAGAGGGTGTACTTGATATAGTTTTAGATGAGTCTCATACTTGTTACAATGGCGATCATAATACAAAAAATGAGTGGGGATATGGTTGTGGAGAGTGTCCTGCATGTGTATTAAGAGCAAAAGGTTGGGAAAAGTATAATATGTTATGAAAAATATAGATAGTAGAAAATCAAATTGGTTTAATCAGTTATTTCATAGTTCACATATAGGAATTATTGTAGTAGACAAAAATAGGAAAAGTGTACTAGTAAATGAACAACTTTGTAAAATGTTTGGTTATGAGAAAAGAGAGTTTATTGGTGTTTCTGCTGAGTTATTACATATAGATAGGCAAAGCTATGAAGATTTTGGAAAAAAAGCTTTTAATCTAGTAAGAGATGGTAAACCAATAAGTTTAGAGTATAAGTTTAAGAAAAAAGATGGTACTTATTTATGGGCACGTGTTTCTGGCGATACAGTAAAAGGGAGTGATGAAGTTCTTTGGATATTAGTTGATATTACGAAAAGAGTAGAGTTAGATTTTGCATTACAAAAAAGAGAGAAACAATTTTTAGCAATAAATAAGCTTATAAATCTTGGACATTGGGAGTTTGATTTAGAGACAAAAACTGGAAAAATATCTGATGAAATGTGTAGACTTCTTGGTTTAAAAAATAGAAAAAGTATAACTTATGATGAATACATTAGTATACTCCACCCAGATGATAGAGAAAAAGTAAAAAATACTTTGGAAATTTTACTTTCAGGAGAAAATACATATGGATTATATTTAAGGTTTATAATAAATGATAATGGTAAAGAAAAAATTAATTACATATATCAAAAAGGGATGATTGTATATGATGAAAACAATAAAATTAAGATTACTGGAGCATCATTAGATGTATCTAATATAAAAAGATTAGAACAAAAATTAGAAGAACAAAAAAAACTGTTTGAGTATCAAGCTCATCATGACTATTTAACAGGACTTCCAAATCGACCATTTTTGATGGCAAACTTAGATCATATTTTGAAATCTGCAAAAAGAGAGAATAAAAAAGTAGCTATTATGTTCATTGATCTTGATGATTTTAAATTGATAAATGATACTTTAGGACATTCTCAAGGAGATATGTTTTTAAAAGAGATTGCATCTTTAATGAAACAAAATTTGAGACAGAGTGATATATTAGCTAGATTAGGTGGAGATGAGTTTATAGTTATCTTAGATGATATAGAGGATGAAAATGCTGTTTTAGAAGTAGTAAAAAAGTTTCTAAAAATATCAGAAAAGCCAATTTTATTAAGAGATAAAAAAAGTTATGCTTTTATGAGTATTGGAGTTTCAATATATCCAAATGATGGTGAAGATGGTGAAACTTTAATTAGTAACGCAGATACAGCAATGTATAAAGCAAAAAGTATATATGGTAAAAACACTTATTTATATTATAGTAAAGATATATCTGAAGATATAAATAATAGGGCAGATATGGGCAAATCTATTATGGAAGCAATTGAAAATGAAGAGTTTGTAGTTTACTATCAACCTCAAATAGATGCTGTTAATAGTAAAATAATTGGTGTAGAAGCACTTGTTCGTTGGCAACATCCTACTCGTGGACTTGTATTTCCTAGCGAGTTTTTACCTATAGCCGAAAATCTTCATATAATTAAAATACTAAATTTATATGTTATAAGAAAAGCTATCGAGCAATTTGTCAAGTGGCAAAAAAATGGTAAAGATATGGGTATTCTAGCTTTAAATATAGTCAAAGAACAGTTAGAGTGTCCTGTATGTTATGAAAACTTAACAAAAATCTTAAAAAATAATCAATGTAATCCAAAGTACATAGAAATGGAGGTTACAGAAGGAACGCTTATTACAAAAGAAGATATGGCAATAGAGTTTTTACACAATTTTAAAAAACTTGGTGTAAAGATCGCAATAGATGATTTTGGAACAGGTTATTCATCTTTGGCATATTTGAAAAATTTACCGATTGATAAGCTAAAAATAGATAAATTATTTGTTGATAATATAACTTGTGATTTAAAAGACTTAGCAATAACAAAAACTATTATAGAATTAGCAGATAGTTTAAATTTAGAAGTTATAGCTGAAGGTGTTGAAACTAAAGAACAAAAGGAAGTTTTAGAAAAAAATGGTTGTAGCAATATACAAGGATATTACTACTCAAAACCAATTTGTGCTCAAGATATGGAGCAGTTTTATGATGATTTTATATCATCTTAATATTATCTTCTTTAGTATTTATGATACATAAAAACTCATAGTTACTATCAAAACAAGCTTCATAATAGTGATTTATTCCTGCTGGAATATAGATAAAATCCCCCTCTTTTGCATGGTATTCATTATTACCAACTACAACTTTTGCCTCCCCACTTAAAACATACTGTTGATGTTGGATTTCATTTGTATGATTTGGCATACTTCCACCAGCTTCAATTTTAATTTTTCTTACAATAAAATCTTTATCCTCTTTAGGTGTTAAAACAGCTATTTTTGCTTTTTGAGTTTTTGGTACGTTATTTTTTTCAAATTTATCGCTATTTTTACAATACATCGCTTATCCTTATGAAATTTTTCTTATTATACATAAATTTTTAACAATTTAAATAATTTTTTTGTACAGTTATATTATCGTGTAGAAGGTACTTTTAGAAACTAGGTTAACTTTTTGTTTATAGTTGGTTATATTTATGTTTAGCTCAAAGGTATATACTTTCATTAACCAAAACAAAAACCTCCTTTTTGTAGATAGAACTTAAATGCGTCCGAGTTGCCCGCTTCGGACGCTTTTTTTTTGCCAAAATTTTACCTATTTAGGTGGTGGAGTAATAATCTACCCAAATTTCTAATAAATTTCTTGCAACGGCAATTTTACTAGGAATAGAAAAGCCAAAACTTTCGTCACCGTTTAATATCTTTTTAATATCATTTTTATGTATCCATTTTGCATCTGCAATCTCATGTTTATCAATACTTAATTCTTGAGATTTAGCTTTGACGTGTACACCAATCATCAAGGTTGATGGAAATGGCCAGGGTTGGCTTAGCTTGTACTCTACATCAAGTCCTATTACTCCTGCCTCTTCAAATAACTCTCTCCTACTAGCATCTTCTATCGTTTCACCAGATTCCATATAACCAGCTAAACAAGAGTACCTATTTTTTGGAAAATTGACACCACGACCAACCAAGCAGTATTCACCATAGGTAACAAGCATAATAACAACAGGATCAATTCTTGGAAAGTGTTGTCGTTCACACGATATACAATCTCTTCTCCACCCTGCATGTTTCATAACTGTTTTAGTTCCACAAAAAGAGCAGTATTGGTGATTGTTATGCCAGTTTAAAATAGCACTTGCTTGAGCAAGGATACCTAGTTTTTCTTTTTGTATAAAAGAGCTGTTTGCATACTCTCTTAATGGCATTGATTCAGAATTTTTATATGTATCATTATTAATAGTAAAGTAGTTTATATTATTTTCTCTTCCTAGTAGTATAGCATTGTTTGTATCTATCTCTATATTTGAAAAAAAACAATTTTTTGTTTTTGTATTAAAAACTATCTTGTCATTATCAAAAAGTATAAATTTTGTATTTTTTGTATTTTTTAACTGCTCAACTTCTTTAGGGTTACGTCTAGTACTATCTAGTCTATCAAGTGGGTTTTGGCTAAAATATGGGTAAATTGTTTTCATATATACAATATATTGAAAATGTGATTAAATATAGATTATTTAAATTTGATATTTTTTATTAAATAATAAAAATTCCTATTGACAATGAAAATTTATTCAGTTATAATTTTATAAATTAAACAAGGAGATAGTATGCGTCAGTATGAGAGTTATAAATGTAGTAAATGTGGTAATGTTGTAGAAGTTCAAAATGTAGGTGGAGGAACACTTACTTGTTGTTCTCAAGAGATGGAGTGTATCACAGATAATTTAACAGCAGTAAATCTAGGAAAAGCATTTGCAGGAGAGTCTCAAGCTAGAAATAAGTATGAGTATTTTGCAAAAGTAGCACAAAAAGAGGGATATAGAGATATAGCAGAGCATTTTCAAAGAGCTGCTAACAATGAAAAAACTCATGCAAAACTAGAGTTAAAACTTCAAAATAAAATAGTTCATGGTTTAGAAGATGGATTTGGAGATACTAAAGCAAATCTTCAAATGGCAATAGATGGTGAGAGTTATGAAAATACAACTATGTACCCTGATTTTGAAGCAATTGCAAAAGCAGAAGGCTATAAAGATGCAGCAACACTTTTTAAAGGTATAGGAAAGATAGAAGTAGAGCATGAAAATATGTATAAAATGCTTCTTAAGAGACTTGAAAGTGGTGAAGAGTTTGTAAGTGAAGATGGTGATGAAGCTTGGATTTGTGAAGTTTGTGGACATATTCACTATGGTAAAAAAGCACCAAAAGTTTGTCCAGTATGTAAACATGGACAAGAGTATTTTTCTAGATTAAACTCTAAAAAGTAAATTGAGTTAGTATGCTTTTAAGAGCATAAACACTTAAAGAGTTTCCTATGAGCTTATAAGATTGTCGTTTTGTAAGCTCACTAGGAAATGTAAAGTCATTTCCAAAACCCATTAAAGAAGCTATCTCATTTGGTTCAAATAGTCTTACTCCATCTTTGCATGCAAGATATGCTCCAGAGTGCATCCAAGATTTAGAGTATGATGAGGTAAAACAGGTTGAGTAAGCATTTTTATCGTGCTTATTTATAATACGAAAACCATCACTATATTTTTTTAGAATTTCAGTTGGTATTAAAAATGGAGTATTTGGCTCTTTTATAAACTCTTTTAATTCTTTACATGTAAAGCTTTTTTGTATAGGTTTAAGAGGATTTAGTGAGGCACAAAGATAGTATCTCATGCGTCTGTTTGGAATTCCAAGGCTACTAGGACAAAGAAGAGTTTCACTTATATTGTATCCACATTTTTTTAGTGTTTGTATGAGTAAGTTTCTACCGCTTGAGTTTTGAAATCCCTCTACATTTTCAACACCAATGTGAAGAGGTGGATTGTTAGAAATTGTTTTTAGAATTGTTTTGAAGCTATCACTTCTACTATCTTCTAACTCTTTTTGTTTTCCTTTTTTAGTATATGGTTGACAAGGTGGTGACATCCATAAAAAATCTATATTATCTATATGAG
>CAZIAJ010000115.1:0-6675 GCA_964537565.1 uncultured Sulfurospirillum sp. | reverse complement strand
AGCTCATACAGAGTGGAGAAATTTTACAAAAACAATTGGAAAAGTCATTTCTAAAAATTCAAAAAGAATGCAAAATTTTAGAAAATATCTCTTTAGATAAAGCTTTTCAAAGCTTTTCACAAGAAAAAACAACTCAATTAATACAAGAAATAGAAAATATAAGAAATAAAGTAGAAAGCAATATAGAATTTAGAGATTTCTATTATGAAATTTCACAATCTTGTGTACTAAACTATGAGCTAGAACTAGCTGTCATAAAAACACGCTATGTACAAAATCCTATAGACAATCAGAAAAAAGCTTTAGAATGGATTTTAGAACATAGATACTGGCTCTTTACACTAGCAGGAAATATAAAAAATATCTTAGATATTTTAAAAACATCAAAAAATGAGTGGGATATATAATCCCACTCTCAAAAAACGTACTTTACTACTATAAAAGTCTAAAAACGTTTTCACAGAAACTTATCTAAGCTTACTGAAGTAATCTTAGAACGTTTTGTTGAACAGCATTTGCTTGACTCATTGCATAACTTCCTGATTGTGCAAGGATATTATACTTAGAAAAATCAGCTGATTCTTGAGCAAAGTCAACATCACGGATATTTGATTCTGCAGCTTTTACATTTACTTGCGTAACAGAGATATTGTTCACTGTAACAGTAAGTTGATTTTGAACAGAACCAAGATCAGCTCTAGTTGCATCAAGATTACTAATAGCAGCTTCTGCTATATCCATAGCAAGCATAGAACCTTCTCTAGTCATAAGAAGCCCAACTGCATCATCATTGTTAATAACACCATCACCATTACTATCTTTTTGACCAGTTACAAGCTCACTTAAAGTATGCTTTTGAGTTAACTCTGTAAGACCATTTGCATCTGAAGCAGCAGATGTAGTTAAAGCTGAATCAGTATAGTGAGAACTAGTAACATCCATAACAGCAAGACCATCTTTAGTAATGTCAAGTTGACCTGCAACTACACCATCATTTATGCCTGTTGGTACTGTAAAACCAGATAAATTCATAGCTCTACCATCACTTGTAAGTGTTAGAGTTCCATCAGCCTCTAAAGATGCGCTTACACCTGTTGTAGCTGCTTTTTCATTTATAGCAGTTACTAAAGCACCATCACTATCACCAGAAGTTATTGTTTGACCTGCTTGCATAATAGTTACACCATTTATGCTCATATCACTACCAAGTGTACCACCCGCTACACCTATAAGGCTATTTGCTTCTACTGTAGCTACAGCTTTTACACCAGTTGAAGATGTAGTTTCATTAATAAGATCTGCAACTCTTCCAAGACCTGTACCAGCAACACCATTTCCACTAGAATCAGTAAGTTGAACACCTGTTAAATCCATACCTTCCACATTATACTGAACATAATCTGAAGTTGAAAAAGCAGTACCTACAGTAGCTCTTGTTGTTATAGATTTATCTATATTCGTACCAGCAAAAGAAGCACTAGCTGTTACAACTATGTTTGTTCCACTAAAGCCTGTAACTGTTAACGTTTGAGTAGCACCTGCTGAATCAGTTAATGTAATAACATCATTAACTGCATATCCTGTACTATCTGAAGAAGCTACTGTTTGTCCAGCACCTGCTGTTAAAGATGCTGCAAAAGAAGGAAGTTTGTTCAAATCTTCTGCTACATTACTAACTACAGAAATTTTAGTTCCTGCTGAGATTGTCTTTTCAAGCCCTGATGTAAGAACAACACCTCCAGCTGAAGTAACATTATCAATAACATAATCACCGACACCATCAATTCTGATAGTATCCCCTTTAGCTAATCCTGCAGTATTTGCCAAACCACCAAAACTTATTGTGGTAGCATCTTTTGTAGCAGCTACTACATTAGAATTAGTATTACCAAGTTGAACAATATCATTTCTTGTAGCCATATTTCCTATAGCTAAACTTTGAGTATTGTTAATAGAAGTTTTTATAGTCTGATTACTATAAGCACCTACTTGGAATTCTTTGTTTGTAAACTTACCAGAAAGTAATGTTTGACCATTAAATGAAGTAGTTTTAGCAATGTTATCAAGTTGTTCAATAAGTCTATTAACATCTTTTTGAATCGCTTCACGAGAAGATGTTGTTTGACCATCTGATGCAGCTTGAATTGCTTTGGTTTTGATAGTATCGAGTATTTTTACCTGCTCGTCCATCGCCGCGTCTGCTGTTTGAATCAAACCAATACCATCATTTGCATTTGATACTGCTTGACCAAGACTGTTTGCCTGACTTCTTAGAGAATCCGCAATAGCCATACCAGAAGCATCGTCTGCTGCTTTGTTAATTCTCAAACCTGAAGAAAGCTTTGACAATGAGTTGTCCAAGTTTCTGTTGTTCATAACAGATTTGTTGTGCGCATCTAGTGCTGCAACATTCGTGTTAATTCTAAAACCCATGATAAATCCTTTTATCTGTAAATTTTCACCGGCGTCCTTGCCGTTGATATAAACAAAATCGGATAGTAGAAAAAAAACTTTATAGTTATAAATGCTTTTTTCTGCTACAATTTAAAAAAGATTTACATATATATAGGTATAAAATGAAAAATTTAATTATAGTGGAGTCACCCACTAAAGTAAAAACAATCAAAACATTTTTAGGTAAAGACTACGCAGTTGTTGCTTCTAAAGGACATATACGCGATTTACCAAAGAGTAGTTTTGGTATAAAGATAGAAGATGGAAAGTTTATTCCAGAGTATAGAACTCCTAGAGATCATGCAAAAGTTGTCAAAGAGATAAAAGATTTAGCAAAAAAAGCAGAGACTATCTACATCGCGACGGATGAGGATCGTGAAGGAGAAGCTATAGGCTTCCACATCGCTACTGCTATTGGTAAAAAACCTGAAGAGCTTCCTCGTATAGTTTTTCATGAGATTACTAAAACAGCTATAAAACATGCACTTGACAACCCTCGTAAACTAGACTTTTCAAGTATCAATGCACAACAGACAAGACGATTATTAGATAGGATAGTAGGATATAAACTCTCTCCTCTTTTAGCTTCAAAGATACAAAAAGGTCTTAGTGCAGGGCGTGTTCAAAGCTCAACGCTAAAAATAGTGGTTGATAGAGAAAAAGAAATACGTGCTTTTAAACCAGTTGAGTTTTGGTCAATAGATGCTATCTTTGATAAAAATATAGAGTCAATTTTAACAAAATTTGATGGACAGAAAATAGAAAAGATGACAATCTCAAATGGAGACAGAGCCAAAGAGATACAAAAAAGACTAAAAAGTGAAGATTTTATCGTAGCCTCTATAGAGAAAAAAGAGAGAAAAAGTAGCCCAAGTCCATCTTTTATGACTTCTACATTACAGCAAACTGCATCAAGTTCTCTTGGGTTTTCTCCAAAGAAAACTATGATGGTTGCTCAAACTCTCTACGAGGGTGTGAAAACACACCAAGGTACTCAAGGTGTTATTACTTATATGAGAACTGACTCACTAAACGTTGCAAAAGAAGCAATAGAAGGAGCAAGAGAACATATACTAAGTACTTATGGAAAAGAGTATCTACCAGAAAAACCAAAGTATTATAAGTCAAAAGCAAAAGGAGCTCAAGAGGCTCACGAGGCTATACGTCCCACACTCATAGACTTTACTCCACAGATTGCGAAAGACTTTTTAAAGCCAGATGAGTTAAAACTCTACTCTCTTATATATAATAGATTTTTAGCTTCTCAGATGAATAGTGCAAAGTTTGAATCACAATCTATCATCTTTAAAAGTGAAAGTGGAGAGTTCAAAGCAAGTGGTAGAAAACTACTTTTTGATGGATTTTATAGAGCTTATGGGGTAAGTGATAAAGATAAACTTCTCCCTGATTTAGAGTTAAATCAAAAAATAGAGCTAAGTAAACTTGATGCAAATCAGCACTTTACAGAGCCACCATCACGTTATAGTGAAGCTAGTTTGATTAAGAAGATAGAGAGTCTAGGCATTGGTCGTCCTTCTACTTACGCACCAACTATCTCAACACTTGTTGCAAGAACTTATATAACTATAGAGAAAAAACAGCTTATTCCTAGTGAAAATGCTTTTACAGTAATAGAGCTTTTAGAAAAACACTTTGCAGAGATAGTTGATAGTTCTTTTACCTCCAATATGGAAGAGACTTTGGATCTCATAGCAGAAGATAAAGCTGACTGGCAAAAAGTACTCAATGATTTTTATGAGCCTTTTATGAAAAAAATTGCAGATGGTAAAGAAAATATAAAAAGTCTAAAAGTAGTAATCCCTACTGGTGAAGACTGTCCTGATTGTGGAAGCCCTCTTGTTAAAAGGAAGGGGCGTTTTGGTGAGTTCATTAGCTGTAGCACTTTTCCAAAGTGTAAATACACTAAAAATTTAGGTAAAACAGTCAAAAAAGAATTAGTGACACTTAGTGTAAACTGCCCTGAATGTGGTAGTCCAATAGTTGAAAGAGTATCAAGAAGAGGTAAGTTTTATGGATGTAGTGCATATCCTAAATGTAAATTTATCTCAAATCATGAACCAATAGATGAAAAATGTACAGAGTGTGGTGGTATGATGACAAGACGTGAGCTTAAAACTAAGATAGTAAAAGAGTGCCTCAAGTGCAAACACAAGATAGAAAATGATAAGTAAAACAGTATTTTTATGCTCTATTTGTAATGTTTCAAGCGGAAGTTGCAATGAAGACTGCAAATTTTGTACGCAAAGTATAAAACACAATGCAGATATAGAAAGATATACGTACAAAATTAACTCACAGATTTTAAAAGAAGCAAAAACTGCGAGAGAACAAGGAGCATCAGGTTTTTGTTTAGTAACCTCAGGGAAAGGTATAAACAATACAAAACTAAAGTTTATCTGTGAAGTAGCTACTCTTATAAGAAAAGAGATGCCAGAACTTAACATTATAGCTTGTAATGGTACAGCAACTTTAGAGCAACTAAAAACACTAAAAGATGCAGGTGTCACTTCGTACAATCATAACCTTGAAACTGCTCAAGAGTATTATCACCATATATGTACCTCTCACTCTTGGCAAGAGAGGTTTGAGACTTGTTTACATGTAAATGAAGCTGGATTAAATCTAGTAAGTGGTGGTATCTTTGGACTAGGAGAGAGTGATGCACAAAGAGTATCTTTTATACAATCTCTAAAAAAACTAAATCCAAAAACTGTTCCTCTTAACTTCTTTATCCCAAATCCTGCTCTTCCTCTTCAAACAAAACCTTTGAGTATTGATGAAGCATTAGAACTTGTCAGATGGGTTAGAAAAGAGCTTCCTGATGTAAAACTGATGGTTGCAGGTGGACGTGAAATAACGTTTAAAGATAGGCAACGTGAGATTTTTGAAGCTGGAGCAAACGCTATTGTTATTGGTGACTATCTTACAACAAATGGTGAGAAAATAAGTAAAGATAAACAGATGATAAAATCACTTGGTCTTAAAATAGCAAAGAGTTATAAAGATACCTAATGGCAGAAATTTCAATCATCTTCTCAATCTCGGTGATACTGTTTTTATCTCCTTTTTTGTCAAGATATCTAAAGATGCCTACTCCCGCTTTAGAAATCATACTTGGTATGTTTGCTGCATATTTTGGATTTATCTCTGATTTTTATCTTTTTGAACTCATCGCTCATGTAGGATTTTTCTACTTAATGTTTATGGCAGGAACTGAAGTCGATCTAAAAATGTTTACTAAGATTGATAAAAACTTATTGAAAAAAGGTATTTTATATCTAATATTTTTATATATTATCTCAACTATTTCTGTTGTCTATCTTGGTATGAGTAAGATTTTGATAATAATCATACCTACTTTATCAGTTGGACTTATACTTGCTCTGTATAAAGACTATGGCAAAGATGCCCCATGGCTCAACCTCTCCATGATAGTAGGAAGTATGGGTGAGCTTGTGAGTATATCTTTGCTTACTTTCGTAGGGGCTGCTTTAGAGTTTGGTATAGGAGTGGAGTTATATAAATCAGTTGCTTATCTTATTTTACTTGTTGGGGGAATTGTTGTTATATTTAAACTTCTTCATGTTCTTTTTTGGTGGTATCCTGAGATAAAAGTGTATCTTATGCCTCATTCAGATAAAGAAGAGCAAGACTTACGTCTTTCTATGGGACTTTTTTCTCTGATGATAGGCCTTATGATATGGCTTCAACTAGAGATTGCTTTTGGAGCATTTATTGCTGGTATCTTTATAGCAACATTCTTTGAACATAAAGAAGATTTACCCCATAAAATCTCATCTTTTGGATTTGGATTTTTAGTTCCTATATTTTTTATATATATCGGATCAACCTTTAACCTACTTACACTTGGAGTAGATGGAGTTATCTCAACCGCTTTGTCTATCGTTGCTTTGATGATAATGGCTCGTATTTTTTCATCTTTGGTTTTTATACAATATCTTGGAAAAGTTGACATCTTTAGATTTGCTTTATCTCAATCCATGCCTCTTACACTTACTATAGCAATAGCAACTATAGCATACAATTCACATAATATAGGAAACCACCTCTACTCTGCTCTTATACTAGCATCTTTAATAGAAGTTATAATCGGAATGATAGGTATAAAAATCATAACTTTTTTTCAATATAAATTTAATCTTAAATCTTAGTTTACAAAATATCTATTTAAGCTAAAAC
>CAZIAJ010000114.1:0-6680 GCA_964537565.1 uncultured Sulfurospirillum sp. | reverse complement strand
GATATATAGTACTCCTCATCTCAAAAATACTTTTGCTTCATCAGAGATATCAAATAGCTTGGAATCTCTTTTTTATCTTATAAATATGAAAGAGTATGCCGGTATAGAAAGAGCTTTTCTATCAAATATTTTTTCTCAAGATATGGTTACACAAAAACAGTTCAATGACATTCAAAAATTGATTATTCAAGAAGATATAAATTATAATAAATTTATATCACTCACCTCAATCAAAAACTTTCAAACTTACCAGGAGAATATTCCTCAATCTATAATGGATAAACTTAAATCATATAGAGATATAATATATAAACAGACAAGTAAATTTGGTAAAAACCCTATGGAGTGGTACAAATTTGCAACTAATCGTATAAATCAGCTAAATATTGTCATCAATAATACTATGAAAGATATTTTAAAAAAAAGTAAAACAATAAAACATAGTTCTAATTATGGCTTAATGATTAGTGCTCTATTTTGGTTCTTTTCAATAATGGCCTTAGCCACTTTAAGCTTTATTCTAAAAAAGCTAATAACTATGGAAGAGAAAAGTGTTAGTGAGCTACAAGAACAAAGAAAGCACTATACAGCATTAAGCTATATGTCTGAAAACATCATATATTTAGATAATGAAAATGCTCTATACAACAGCTTATGTAGAATATTGGTACAAATAAGTGAATTTAAAATAGCATGGATTGGTTTAGTTGATGAAGATAATAAACAGATTATTCCACATATATCAAATAATATAGAGATAGAAGAGCTAAATAGTATCGACTTTACAACTTCACCAGATCAAAGTAAAAATATAAAGGTACCAGAAAGAGCATATTTAGAAGAAAATCATGTAATCTTAAAAAACAACAGAGCAACTATCAATAACGAGTGTTCAAAAATATTTGGTAATGATGTCAATTCAATGGGCTCATTTCCTATATATAAAGACAATAAAGTTATTGCTATTCTCTCAATTTATAGTGATAATGAAAATATTTTCAATCTTGAACTTATAGATTTGATTGGAAAGATGTTAAAAGGTGTATCTTTTGCTCTTGGTAAAATAGATATTGAACATCAACAACTAATAACAAAAGAGGACTTACGTATAGCATCATATGCCTTTGATGCACAAGAAGCAATGACAATTACAGATGTAAATGCAAACATTATAAAAGTAAATAAAGCATTTACAAAAATCACAGGATATAGTGCTGAAGAAGCGATTGGTAAAAATCCAAAAATTTTACAGTCATCAAAGCATGACCAATATTTTTATCAAAAAATGTGGAAAGAGTTAAAAGAAAATGGAAGATGGAAAGGAGAAATATATAATCAAAGAAAAAATGGTGAAGTATATCCTGAAATCCTATCAATAACAGCAATAAAAAATGACAACAATGTCATTACTCATTATATAGCTCAATTTTTAGATATATCTAGTATAAAAGATGCTCAAAAAGAGGCAGAATATAAAGCACAACATGATGTTTTAACTGGTATAGCAAATAGAGCACAATTACTAGAAGAGACTGAAATAACTTTTGCTAGAGGACGAAGGTCAAATATTCAACACGCATTTATATTTTTAGATATAGATAACTTTAAACAAGTAAATGATTTTTATGGTCATAAAATAGGAGATTTACTACTTATTGAAATTGCTTCTCGCCTTAAAAACTCTATCAGAGAAGGTGATATAATTGCTCGACTAGGTGGCGATGAGTTTGCTATTATTGCTTTAGATTTAGATAAAAATGAACTTGTTTCACTAAAAAAAGCTTCTCTTATGGTAGAAAATATCCAGCAAATTATGTCAAAACCTATTGTTATAGATTCTAAATCTTTTGATATAACTTTTAGTATCGGTATCAAACTTTTTCCTGACCATGAAAAAACGGCTCAAGATGTTATAAGTCACGCTGACATTGCCATGTATCAAGCAAAAAAATCAGGACGAAATCAATTTGTATTTTTTGACCATGAGTTAGATATTCAATCAAAACGATTTTTAATCATTGAACAAGAACTTAAACAAGCTATTAAAAATAGTGAATTTGAACTATACTATCAACCAAAAGTAAATATTTCTACACAAGAGATTATTGGATTTGAAGCACTTATTAGATGGAATCATCCGACAAAAGGTATACTCTATCCAAACTCATTTTTAGATGTTGCAAATGACACTAGACTTATACATGACATTGGAAATTTTGTTATAAATGAAGCTTGTAATCAACTCTCTATCTGGAATAACAAATCTAAAGATAAAAAATACTCTATATCTATCAATATAAGTGCTCATCAATTTCAAAAACCTGAATTTATCTCTAAAATAAAAGAGAGTATTAACAAATATAGTATTGATGCTTCATATTTGGAGCTTGAATTACTTGAAGATGCTCTTATAAAAGATATAAATTTAACAATAAAAAAGATGACCACTCTTAAGACTTTAGGTCTTAAATTTTCTATTGATGACTTTGGAACTGGTTACTCTTCTATGACTTATCTTCAAAAACTTCCTGTTGATTGTATCAAAATTGATAAAAGCTTCATAATGGGGCTTAATAATAAATCAAACCAAGAAATTGTCAAAATGCTTATTAACTTTACTAAAATATTTAATTTAGATGTTGTTGCTGAAGGTGTAGAAAATAGTTTGGTACTAGAGTTTTTAAAAGATAATGGATGTGAAACATATCAAGGATTTTATTTTAGTAGAGCAGTTCAAGCAAAAGAGGCAAGTAAACTTATAGAAAATAAAAAGTTATAAATCTTCACGAACTTCTTTCATAATGAGAAGCCAATCTCTTTTAAAGCCTTTTTTTATAAAACTCTTTTTATGAGGAACTGTACATTTTGAGCAATCTTGATGAACTGCATCTTTTCCTCTAAATTGTCTACCATCCTTGGAATCAATAGAACAATAACTCTTTAGTCTTTTCCCCTCTATTTCCTCAAATCCTCTATCGTCAAAGCGAAAATTTGAACAAGCACAAAGATAGCAATTTAGCTCATCCATATCGTGGCACTTTTTACCTTTGCTATAAAGAGGACAAAAATCTGGCTCATTTTGTACCATGTTTTTATACAAAAAATACTCAATTACCTCATCATCACTTCTACTTTCCAACTTTTTCATAATCTTTGCATGTTTTTTTGCATGTTCTTCAAACCAACTAGCGTAACTCATAACTCTCCAAATAATCCATATTTTTTCCCACAATCTCTCTTAAAACTCCACCATGAGTACAGATAAGAATCTCTTTATCTTTTGGTAACTCACTCATAAAACTCTCAATTTTAGACCTAAAATCATCTATACTTTCAGCACAAATATATCTATGCCAAGACTTAAAACTCTCAAGGTACTCTTTTTTATAACTTTGTAATTTTTCTACCTCGAAAAAACTTTTTAGCTCTATTTCGTCTTTAAATTTTACCTCATTTAACCTTATATCTTTTATCGGCTTAAAACCTAAAAACTCAACTGTTTGAGAAGTTCTCTTTAAAGATGAAGCATAAACTAAATCAAACTTTTTCTCTTTTAAAAACCGAACTTTATCTATATCAAAAAGAGTCTTATCTATACTTACATCACTATGTCCAAGATACCTTTTTTGGTATTTTTGATTGGGAGGGGCGTGTCTTAGGAGTATTATTGACATAAAATCAAACTACATAAAAGTGCTATCTCACTAAACTCTAAAGATGCTCCCAAAGCATCGCCATTGATAAATCCAAGATTTTTCTTTATAAACTTTGTACTTAAAAATACAAATACTAAACCTAAAACAAATATATACCAAGGAGAGACTAAAAATACAATCAAGCCAACAATCAAAAGAGATTTTTGCTCTATTGCTTTTTGAAGTGAACATACAAAAGAGGAGTTAAAATCTTGTGTTTGTATCATCACAGTAAGCCCAAACCTACTCACAACTGCAATAGTTACAAACTCGTAAAAATAACCTAACTCAAAAACATAAACAAGAAGAGCTAACTTAAGAACAAAGAAAGAGACTCCCCAAAAAACCCCCAATGCCCCAACTGTTGGCTCTTTTATAATCTCATAAGCATCTTTTCCACCATGCTTTGCATATATACCATCAGCCACATCTACAACAGCTTCAAGGTGTAAAAAACCATAGAGTATCATATATAAAACTCCACCCAAAACCATACTAAGCCAACTAAAATCTTGCAAAAAGTAAACTAATCCAACACTTATAAGTGAAATCACAAAACCAACAAACGGAAAAAAGTAGATCATAAAAGCCAATACTTTTTGTTTTGAAAGATCATCATCACTACTAAATCTTACAGGTAAAATACAGAAGTAACTAAATGCAAACTTCAACCCCAAATAAATATCTCTCATAAAATCCATCCTATAGTCAAAAAAAGTATTATAAAGACTTCAAGCTTTACATGAAGAGCTAATGCTCTTTTTAAATCATCTTTTCCTATGCTCTCTCTACCCTCTCCAAAGTATGGTTTTTTCTTGATTTTACCAAAGTATGAAGTATCTCCACCAAGCTTTACATGTAGCGCCACTGCCATTGCTGAGATAGGGTAACCTGCATTTGGACTCTCGTGAAGTTTTGCATACTTATAAAAACCTCTACATGTAAAGAAGAGTAGCATTATCAAACAAGCGCTCAAGCGAGATGGTATAAAGTTTGCCAAATCATCAAGTCTCGCAGAAAACTTACCAAACTTTTCATACTTTTCATTTTTGTAGCCTACCATAGAGTCAAGTGTGTTGATTGCTTTATATATAAAAAGCCCTTCCAGTCCAAATAAAACCAAGTAAAAAAGTGGGGCAATCACTCCATCACTAAGATTTTCTGCATATGTTTCTATAGCTGCTTTGTTTATATCACTTTGACTTAGATTTTGTGTATCTCTACTAACCAAAAATTTGATATTTTGAGAGTTTATTAGTATATCTTTGACTGATTTGTAAAGCATATTGGAAGCTATACCAGTTGAGGCGATAACTCCTAATATAAAAAAGTTATCTATAAGAGCTACTACATATACAAGCAAATAGACAATCAAAATCAAACTAATAGTTAAAAACATACCCCTTAAAATAGAGTGCTTATAAAACCTCTTCTCAAACCAACTTATATAATCGCCCATAAGTATAACAGGGTGCCTTATAAACTTGAACTCTCCAAAAACTTTATCGACCACAAAAGCTACAACTGCTACATCAAAGTACACTTTTTAGTATCCTCTTCATATCAATCTTATCTCTCATCTTATTTACAAAATTGTTTATTGTTTTACCTTTGTGTATCAAAAAGTTTTCATCATGAAAAATACCATGACAAAAAGTGCCTCTTATATGCCCTTTTTGGTACTCAAACGGATACTTTTTACTAATGCCATGATGAATCTCAAAAAGCTCCTCTGTTTTTCTAAGAATTTTCTTTTTTTGAAAAACTATCTCATCATCTATAAAACCTAAAGCCTCTGCACATATTGGCCTTTGTACTTCTACACACTCTTTATCTATGATGTTTTCAAACATCATCTGATAACCACCACAAATTCCAAGTATCTCTTTTGTTCTCTTTTTTAACTGCTCAAAAATCCCACTCTTTTTTAGCCACTCCAAATCTTTTATAACAAGCTTACTACCAGGAAGTATAACTAAATCAAACCGCTCCAAAGAGATATTTGAGCTTATAAACTCCAAACAAATACTCTTATCTGCTATCAAAGGCTCAAAGTCATTGTAATTACTCATATATGGGTAATGTATAACAGCAACTCTTCTTGTTGCTTTAGTACAATCTTGAACAAAATTTGTTAAACTTGCACTATCTTCAAAACCAAGATTAAAAGGCTCATATGGTAAAACCCCAAGTACAGGTATACCAAACTCCTTCTCGATAATACGAACTCCCTCATCAAAAAGGCTCATATCTCCTCGAAACTTATTTACTATAACACCTATTACATTTGAGCGTAACTCTTCTGAAAGAAGATTATAAACTCCCCACACTGAAGCAAAAACCCCACCCTTTTCAATGTCTGCTACTAAAATAATCTTGGTTTTATATTTTGAAGCGATATAAATATTTGAAAGGTCTTTATCCATCAAATTAAGTTCAACAGGGCTACCTGCACCCTCACAAATAACACAATCATACTTGCTATCTACATACTCAAAACAACTCTCAACCGCTGGTTTTAGTACATCTAAATCACGATAATACTCTCTAACATCTTTATCTTTTATAACCTGTCCCTTAACAATCAAAGAAGCTAAGTTATCCCTGCCTGATTTTAACAAGATAGGATTGAGATGATACGAAGGAGTAACTCCCAAAGCCTCAGCCTGAAAATACTGGGCGATAGAAATCTCACTACCATCTTCACAAACTTTTGCATTATTAGAGACATTTTGTGCTTTAAAAGGAGCTACACTAAAGCCTTTTTCTTGAAGAAGTCTACCTATAAGCCAAGTTATAGTTGACTTACCTGAGTCTGAGTGAGTACCAAATATGGAGAGATTTTTCAAACAATTTCCTTCATACTTTTTTTACTCTTAACAGCAACCCTCACAAACTTCTCATCTAAAAAATCAAAATTACTACAATCTCTTAGCATAATACCTCTCTCTATAAGGCTATCTTGAAACTCTTTTGCATTTATAT
>CAZIAJ010000113.1:0-6681 GCA_964537565.1 uncultured Sulfurospirillum sp. | reverse complement strand
ATACTGCTTTTTTATGGAACACTTTTTGCAGTAAAGAACATATAAGCAGATTTTTTAGTTAATTTCGATAAAATAATCAGATTAATTAATTTACTAGGAAAAAATATGCGTAAAGATGTAAAAAAAGTAGTTCTTGCCTACAGTGGAGGTTTAGATACAAGTATAATTTTAAAATGGTTACAAGATGAATTTAACTGTGAAGTTGTAACTTTTACAGCAGATGTTGGACAAGGTGAAGAGCTAGAACCAGCTAGGAAAAAAGCAATTGAGCTTGGTATAAAACCAGAAAATATTTTTATAGAAGACCTAAAAGAAGAGTTTGTAAGAGATTATGTTTTCCCAATGTTTAGAGCAAATGCTATATATGAGGGAGAGTATCTTCTTGGGACATCTATTGCACGCCCACTTATAGCTAAACGTCAAGCAGAAATTGCAGCTCTTACAGGAGCTGATGCAGTTAGCCATGGAGCAACGGGAAAAGGAAATGATCAAGTAAGATTTGAGCTAGGTTACCTTGGTATAAACTCAGACTTAACTATTATTGCTCCTTGGAGAGAGTGGGATTTAAACTCAAGAGAAAAACTTCTTGCATATGCAAGAGAGCATGGCATACAAATAGAACAGAAAAAAGGAAAATCTCCATACTCAATGGATGCAAACTTACTTCATATATCTTATGAAGGATTAGTTTTAGAAGATCCAAACCAAGAGCCTGAAGATGACATGTGGAGATGGTCAGTTAGTCCTGAAAATGCTCCGGATAAAGCAGAAAAAATAGAACTAGAGTATAAAAATGGTGACCCAGTTGCACTAAATGGAGTTCAACTAAGCCCAGCAAAGATGCTTGAAACTCTAAATAGCCTTGGAAACAAACATGGTATAGGACGTATAGATATAGTAGAAAATAGATTTGTTGGTATGAAAAGTCGTGGATGCTATGAAACACCAGGTGGAACTATTATGCTAAAAGCTCATAGAGCTATAGAGAGTATAACTCTCGACCGTGAAGCTGCTCACCTTAAAGATGAAATGATGCCAAGATATGCAAAAACAATCTACAATGGCTTCTGGTTTGCACCAGAACGTGAGATGATGCAAGCTATGATTGATAAATCACAAGAGAGTGTAAATGGAACAGTAAAACTAAAGCTTTATAAAGGCAACGTTATAGTTGTTGGTCGTCATAGTGAAAGAAATAACCTTTTTAGTGAAGAATTTTGTACATTTGAAGAAGATGAAGTATACAACCAAAAAGATGCTGAGGGATTTATAAAGTTAAACGCTCTTAGATTTATAATTGGTGGTAAAAATAAAAAGTTTTATGGTGACAACTAATGAGCTTTACATGTAAAGATATTTCTAGTTTAAAATCAGAAGTAAGTGATAACGAACTAAAAAAATTTCTTACATGCAGAGAAAATGGTGAGATTGATTTTAAACTAATAGATATCCGTGAAATGTTTGAATATAGTGATTTGAGCATAGATGGTACAGATCTTCTCTTACCAACAAGTACAATTCACACTAAAATGGATGAATTACAGAAGCTAAAAGATAGTTTTATAATTTTATATTGTAGAACAGGTAATAGAACAGGACATATGCTAGGTATACTACAAAGAATGGGCTTTCAAAAGATTGCTCATCTAAGTGATGGTATAGTCCAATTTAGTGGGAAAACATCAAAAAATGCCCCACTTCCAAACTAAAGGAGATAAATAGATGAAAGTATTATTATTAAAAGATGTTAAAGGTTTAGGAAAAGCAGGAGAAGTAAAAGAAGTAAAAGATGGTTATGGAAAAAACTTTCTTATTGGAAACAAACTTGCACTTCACGCAACTAATGAAGTGCTTAAAAAACATGAAGCTAATGTTAGAAAACAAAAAGAAGCAGACGAAGCAGAGATACAAAGACTAAAAGGTATCGAAAAAGCTCTTAGTAATATAAAGTTAGTTGTAAAAAGAAAGTTAGGTGCAAATGGAAGCTTATTTGGCGCAGTTACAAAAGATGAAATAGCACATGAGCTTCAAGCTCAACACAATATTGAAATAGATAAAAAAACTGTTGAGATTAAAAATGCTATAAAAATGACTGGACTATTTGATATTACAATTAAGCTAGGTCATGGTATACATGCACCAATGCAATTAGAAATTATCGGGGAGTAGTATATATATGTTTGATGCTACAACTATACTAGGTTATAAAGCTAATGGTAAAGCTGTTATAGGTGGAGATGGACAAGTAACTTTTGGCAACGCAATCCTAAAAGGAAATGCTACAAAAATCAGAAAACTTCACCATGGTAAAATCCTAGCTGGATTTGCAGGAAGTACAGCTGATGCATTTAATCTTTTTGATATGTTTGAAGGAATTTTAGAACAAAAAAAAGGTGATCTTTTTAAATCTGTTATCGAATTTTCAAAAGAGTGGCGAAAAGATAAGATGCTTAGAAGACTAGAGGCTATGATGATAGTTCTTGATACTAAAAACATTTTTATATTAAGTGGTACTGGAGATGTTGTTGAACCTGAAGATGGAAAACTAGCTGCTATTGGTAGTGGAGGAAACTTTGCAATTTCTGCTGCTCGTGCACTAGAAAAACATACAAAACTTGACCCTGAAAAGCTTGTAAAAGAGAGTTTACATGTAGCTGGTGAGCTTTGTATATATACAAATACAAATATAAAAACTTTTGTTTTAAAGGATGATAAATAGATGAATATGACACCAAAAGAGATTGTTGCTTATTTGGATGAGTATATAATCGGTCAATTTGATGCAAAAAAAGCTATAGCAATTGCACTAAGAAATAGATATAGAAGACTACAACTTGATAGTGAGATGCAAGAAGAAGTAATGCCAAAAAATATCCTCATGATAGGAAGTACTGGTGTTGGTAAAACTGAAATTGCTAGACGATTGGCTAAGATGATGAATCTTCCTTTTGTAAAAGTAGAAGCTAGTAAATATACTGAAGTAGGTTTTGTTGGACGTGATGTTGAATCTATGATAAGAGATTTAGTTATGGCTTCTATTAATCTTGTAAGAAATGAACATAGAGAAAAAAATATAGACAAAATTGATGATCATATAGAAAAAACTATTATTGAAAAACTTTTGCCACCACTTCCAAACGGTGCAAGTGATGAAAAAAAAGAGGATTATAAAAAAAGTTATACTCGTATGAAAGAGAAGCTTAGAAATGGTGAACTTGATGAACTTAGTATAGAAGTAGAGATAACTGGCGGTGGAAGTGATATGAGTGATAGTTCACTTCCTCCAGAGATGATAAAAGTACAAGAGTCTTTTATCAAAATTTTAGGTACAGGAAAAGACAGCATCAAAAAAGAGCTTAAAGTAAAAGAAGCAAAAGAAGCACTAAAGCATGACGCAAGTGAAAAATTACTAGACTTTGAAGCTATCAAAATAGAAGCGCTAGACCGAGCCCAAAATGGTGGAATAATATTTCTTGATGAGATAGATAAAGTAGCTGTAAGTTCAAATGCAAGTCACAGAAGTGATCCTAGCAAAGAAGGAGTTCAGCGTGATCTTCTTCCTATAGTTGAAGGAAGTGATGTAAACACAAAATATGGCATGGTTAAAACTGACCATATTCTTTTTATTGCTGCTGGTGCATTTCATCTTAGTAAACCAAGTGATTTAATTCCAGAGCTTCAAGGAAGATTTCCTTTAAGAGTTGAGCTTGATTCACTAACTGAAGATGTACTTTACCAGATACTAACACAAGCAAAGAATTCTCTTCTACGTCAATATGAGGCACTACTAAATACTGAAAAAGTAAAACTATCATTTGATGACGATGCTATAAGAGCTATCTCTAAAATATCACAAATGGCAAATGAAAAGATGGAAGATATAGGAGCAAGAAGACTTCACACTGTAATTGAAAAAGTAATTGAAGATATAAGTTATAGCGCAGATGAACATAGTGGTGAGAATATAACTGTAACAAAAGAACTGGTACATGAAAGACTAGATGAGATTGCAGAAGATGAAGATGTAAGTAAGTATATACTATGAATGAGATAAAAACAAAGGCTGGTTTTGTATCAGTAATAGGAAGACCAAATGCAGGAAAGAGTTCACTTCTAAACTGGCTTATAGGTGAAAAAATAGCAATGGTTTCTCATAAAGCTAATGCAACAAGAAAACGCTCTAATATCATAGCAATGCATAATAACACACAAATTATATTTGTTGATACTCCTGGCATTCATGAAAAAGAGAGACTTTTAAATAAATTTATGATGGATGAGGCACTTAAAGCAATGGGTGATTGTGATCTTATACTATTTTTAGCGCCTGCAACTGATAATTTAAAAGATTATGAAAAATTTTTAGAGAGAAATAAAAAAAATACTCCACATATACTACTTTTAACAAAAGTTGATGATACAAACAAGAAAGATCTTTTTAAAAAAATTGAACAATATTCAAAATATCAAGATAAATTTCAAGCTTTGATTCCAGTTTCAATCAAAAAAGGTATTACACAATCATACCTTCTTGATGAAATTTCAAAGGAATTACCAGAACACCCTTATCTATATGATACAGAGATTTTAACTACTGATCCAGTCAAAGATTTATACAAAGAGTATATAAGAGAGGCGATTTTTAGTAATACTAGTGAAGAAATTCCTTATTTTGCCGATGTATTGGTAGAAAAAGTAGAGGAAAATGATAATATTGATAATATTTATGCTACTATAATAGTAGATAAAAAGAGTCAAAAAGGTATAGTTATAGGAAAAGGTGGTAAAACTTTACAAAGAATTGGCTTTGAGGCTAGGAAATCTATAGAAAATCTTGCAGGTAAAAAGATTTTTTTGAAACTTTTTGTTGTCGTAAAACAAGGGTGGAGTCAAGATAAAGATTTGCTGAAAAAAATAGGTTATATTATAGAGTAGATTTATATTTTATATGTTATACTACAGGTAAAATATTTTTAATTCTTATACAAAATTAGGTAGGGACATGGCAGAAAAAAGTGGCAAACAGAGTTTCTCTGAAATAATTTCGATTGACCCAGTATCATTACAATCATATAAGTATGCAAAAAATGAGATTCAACCTTTAAAACTAGAAAAAAGTAATAAAAACTCATTTTTTATATCTTATATTCAAAGTAAAGATGTTATTAGTGCTACTATTGATATTAGTAGAAATATTCCAGATAGTGATTTAAAAAATGCTATTGAAATAAAAGTTTATGATGAACTTGGCCTTGATTCAGCTGTTGAATATACTATTACTTATCTTGAGACAGAAACTAATGATACTAAAAATAGAGTTTTTAATGTTTTTGTTATAGATGCATCACTTGTAAGTTCTCAACTATCTGAAATAAGAAAAAAGACTTCTTATATTGATTATGTTACTACTGCGCCATTTTTAATATCTTCTCTCTATCAAAAAGCTCTTTTAGAATCTGAAGGAACAGATTGTTTTGTTTACTTTCAAAAAAATGACGCATTTCTAGCAATATATAAAGGTGGTGAATACTTATACTCAAAATCACTTCACTATTCACTAACTGAATTAACAGAAAAATTTTGTGAACTTATTGGAGAAAGAATTGATGAAGAAGATTTCTATAAACTTCTTACTACTGAAGGTTTAAAAAGTTCAAATATTTCATATCAATCTTTTCTAATGCAACTTTTTGGTGAACTATTTTTATATATTAATGATGTTATTGTTTTTGCTAAACGTTCATATAGTGTAGATGATATTGATAAGATATATATTGGTTCAGAAGTTGGTATGTTTGTAGGTGTAGATGAGTATGCAAAAAGTTACTTAGGACTTGAATCTTATGAATTTAATTTTAGTATTGCTATAAACTCTAAAGAGTGGTATGTAGATCAGCTACATATTTTGATGACTCTAACATCACAAGTATATTTAGAAAATGCAGATGATAAGCTAAACTTCTCTATTTTTAGAAGACCTCCACCTTTTAGCAAACGTCCTGTTGGAAAATTAGTAGGTGTTCTTATTGCTAGTATTCTTTTAACTGTTGCATATCCAGCTTATCAATACGGCTACTCACAGTTTTTACAATTACAAGTAGCTCAAGCAAATAAAGAATACAAAAAAGCAAATAAAGAAGCAAATATAATCAGAGCTAAAATTGCAAAACTGAAAAAAGATAGAGCAAAGATAGTAGCATTAGTAAAAAAAGAATCTAAAAAACTAGAATTTAGAAAAAAACTTTTATCTGAGATACATAAGAAAAAAACTGCCTACTCCATGAAAGCACTTATATTAGTTGAATTAATAAACATATCAAATAAATATAAATCAAAAATATCAAATATAAGCTATGATGAAAACAGTATAAAACTTTCTATTCAAAATAGAAGTGAAAAAAAGATAACAGAGTTTATACAAGAGTTAACTAATCTAAAGAAATACAAAATAACTACTGACAAGATAGAAAAAAATGAAAAAGATAATCTTTATCTTAGTCAGATAGTAGTAGGAATTTAATTATGAATGGACCTAGTACATTTGATAAAATAGATAATTATCTAAAAGATAAAAAGAGTAGTGAGCTCTCTTTAGTTTTTTTAATGGTTTTTGTAACTATCGGTTTTGTTATATATTCATCAGTATATCCTGTAACAGAAAAAATACTAAAAAATACTAAA
>CAZIAJ010000112.1:0-6748 GCA_964537565.1 uncultured Sulfurospirillum sp. | reverse complement strand
AACTCGCGACCCCGACCTTGGCAAGGTCGTGCTCTACCGCTGAGCTATTCCCGCAACAAAATTGAGATGGAATTGTACCATTTATTTTCTTAAAAGTAAATAGTTATGTAAAAAAAGTATAAATTTAGTTATAATAAGAAAAAATTAAAGGGTTATGTATGCGTAGTGATCAGGTAAAAAAAGGACACGATAGAGCTCCACATAGGAGTCTGTTTAGAGCAACAGGAGTAAAAACAGAAGATTTTGATAAGCCATTTATAGGTGTAGCAAACTCTCATATAGATATAATTCCTGGACATTTTTTCCTGCAAGAGTATGGAAAAATCATGAAAGATGAGATAAGAAAAAATGGTTGTGTGCCATTTGAGTTTAATACAATTGGTGTAGATGATGGAATTGCAATGGGGCATGATGGTATGCTTTACTCTCTTCCAAGTCGCGAACTTATAGCAAACTCTATAGAAACAGTAATGAACGCACATAAACTAGATGCGATGATATGTATGCCTAACTGTGATAAAATTGTTCCTGGTATGATTATGGGAGCTTTAAGAGTTAATGTTCCTACTGTTTTTGTCAGTGGTGGACCTATGAAAAAAGGTTATACTCAAAAAGATAATATACCAATAGACTTAGCAACAGTTTTTGAGGGTGTTGGAAAGTTTGAAAATGGTGATATAAGTGAAGATGACTTAACTGATTTGGAGTGCAATGCATGTCCAAGTGGAGGAAGTTGTTCAGGTATGTTTACTGCAAACAGTATGAACACTCTTATGGAAGCTATGGGAATCGCACTTCCTGGAAACGGAACTATACCTGCTCTTACACCAGAACGCGAAGTTTTGATACGAGCAGCTGCTAAAAGAGTTTGTGAAATAGCACTTGATAAAAAGTACAACTTTAGAAATATACTAAATGAAAAAGCGGTTAAAAATGCCTTTGCGATAGACATGGCGATGGGTGGAAGCTCAAACACAGTTCTTCATATGTTAGCAATCGCAAAAGAGGCTGGTGTTGATTTTAACATAGCAGACATCAACAAGATAAGTAAAAAAGTTTCTCACATAGCAAAAATCTCTCCTTCTCTTACAACAGTTCATATGGAAGATATAAATAGAGCTGGTGGAGTCGGTGCAGTTATGAATGAAATAGCAAAACGTGATAATGGCTCAATGTATCTTGATAATCTAACAGTAACAGGTCAAACCATAGCCGAGCGTATCAAAAATGCAGAGATAAAAGATACAAACATAATCCATACTTTAGATAATCCTTACTCAAAAGTGGGTGGTTTAGCGATACTTTTTGGAAACTTAGCGGAGGCTGGTTGTGTTATAAAAACAGCAGGCATTACAGGAGAGAGAAAGTTTACAGGAAAAGCTGTCTGTTTTGACTCACAACAAAAGGCTATTGCAGGAATTGTAAGCAATAAAGTAAAAGCTGGTGATGTTGTTGTTATTCGTTATGAAGGACCAAGAGGAGGACCTGGTATGCAAGAGATGCTTGCTCCTACTAGCCTTATCATGGGAAAAGGTCTTGGAGATAGTGTGGCACTTATTACTGATGGTAGATTTAGTGGAGCTACACGAGGGCTAAGCATAGGTCATGTTAGTCCTGAAGCTGCAGAGGGTGGTATGATTGGGCTTTTAAAAGATGGAGATATTATCAATATTGATGTTGATACTTATGAAATTAATGTTGAATTAAGTGCCGATGAAATTGAAAAAAGAAAATCAGAGTTTAAACCAAAAGTTACAGATGTAACAGGAAGTTGGTTAAAACAGTATAGACTTCTTGTAACAAATGCAAGTAGTGGTGCTGTGCTAAAGACTGAACTTTAATGATAGATTTTTTAAATCTACTTCTGCAACATACCATCACTATGATGGCTATTGTTGATCCTATTGGAGTGAGTGCTGTTATGCTCTCACTTCTTCCTTCAACTGCTTCAAAAGAAGAGGTAAACAAAATCGCATACAAGTCTACCTTGACCATAGTAATTGCCTTTTTTGTTGTACTTCTTACTGGTAATATCTTACTTAAAATCTTTGGTATAGAGTTAGATTCTATCAAAGTTATGGGTGGAATCGTTCTTCTCATCACTGGTTTAAAGATGGTAAGTGGAGCTATAGAGAGTAAAAATCAGACAAAAGAGGAGCGTGAAGAGGTAAAAACTCATGAAGATTTTTCTATTATACCTCTTGCCATTCCTATTACTTTTGGACCAGGTATATTTGCTACGGTTATTATATTAAAAGGACATTCTCACTCTTTTATGGATTTGTTAGCTTTGGTTATGGCATTCTTGTTAGTAGCACTTGCTGTTTATCTCTCTTTTAAAAATAGTATCTATATCAAAAAGTATATGGGTATAACAGGGCAAAAAATCATAAGTAGACTTATGGGGCTTATAGTTGGAGCCATAGCAGTACAGTTTATACTCTCAGGGAGTACAGCACTTCTCAAAGGTTATTGGGGATAATCCGATATGCTTTACATGTAAAGGATAAGTATGCGCATATCTACTAAAGCTCTTTTTGATTTAACTTCAAAGACAGATGAGAAAAATATAAAAGATATATTAGAAAAAGTGCTATCAGATAAATCTGAACTACCAAAATCAGACCTATCTCAATCATCTAATAAAATAGATGTAAAAATGCTAGTAAATAATCTTTTAAAAGAGTTAAGTAACGGTACAAAGACAAAAGAAAATATTGTTCAAGAGATAAAGCAGAGTGACATTTCAAAGCTTATGAAAAACACAACAAGTGAGCTAAAAACACTTTTAAACCTCATCAAGTCAGATAAAACTCTCTCAAAATTTGCACCTACTTTAGAAAAACTACTTTTAGATGTAAAAGAGATAAAACCTGAAACATTGAAACAAGATTTGGCAAAATCTGGTACTTTGATGGAGTCAAAACTGACATCTTCAAAAACACAAACAATGCCAATGCCTTTGAAAGAGGTATTAGAAAACTTAAAAAAAGAGTTAGTTAAGGCAAATACAAAAGAGTCTTTATCTATAAAATCTTTAGATGCCCTTTTAAATAGTAAAAAGATAGATAAATCAAGTATACCAGTTTTACAAGATTTTATAAAAGAGTTAAAAAAAGAGCCAGATTTATTAAAGCAGGTTACACCTTTGATAAAAAAGCTTGATACTTTAGTCAAACAGAAAACACCTTCAAAACAATCGAGTATAAAAGAGATTTTAGTAGATATCAAACAAGTTTTAGATAAAGCTTCAAAGCAAAAAAATACTCTACATGTAAAGACTATAGATAAGATTTTAGATATACCTAAAGCAGATAAGGGTTTTGTAGATGATATAAAAACTTTGATTTCAAATATAAAACAGAGTAAGAATATAGTTAAGCCTACAGTCCAAGTTGTGGTAAAGTTGGAAGAGTTTATACAAAAAAGCGAACTTATAAACTCAAAAATAAAAAACAATCTACAAGTTACTCCAAAAGAGACTTCAACTGTTGTAGCACAGATAAAAGAGACACTATCTCAACTAAAGGAGTTAGTAAGTAAAAAAGATACTATTTTAGATACAAAAGCACAAGAAATCACAAAATTAGTTGAACAGACTTTGAAGACTCTAGATTTTTTTCCAAAAGAATTGAGTAAGGCAACAGTCTCTGAAAAACTTCAGCAAATCGTCAATATAATCAAGAGTGAATTAGTGAAAAGTGATGTGAAAAACTCTTCAAATATAGAAATAACAAAACTTACAAATAAACTTGAATCAGTTATAAAAGAACAAATTCATACAAAACAGATAATTCCAAATCAAAAGTTACAAGTTGAAGTTCCCATAAAGCAGGAGTTAGCAAATGATATAAAATCAACTCTGTTAAGTATAAAACATGAGCTTAGTATACAAACAATAACAGCAGCAAGAGATATCTCTTTACATGTAGATAAACTCATCACACAAGTGGAGTATTTTCAGCTTGTATCACTTAGTACAAACTCACAAAGTACATATCTACCCTTTTTATGGGATGAGCTTGAAGAGGGACAAGTAAGCTTGAAAAAGTTAAAAGAAAATCGTTTTTTTTGTGAGATAAATATAAAACTAAAAGAGTATGGTAAAATAGATTTAATGTTAATGCTTTTTGATGATATACATTTAAATATATCTGTCTTTGCTGAGAAAGAAGAGTTTCTTAATCTTGTTCAAGAAAATTTGCCATCATTGAAACAAGGTATAAATAAGATAGGGCTTATACCATCAACTGTGCATCTTAAAAAAACAGAACTAAAAGAAGAGAGTAAAAATCCAATGGGTTTATTAGGTACAGGACTAAATATAGAGGTATGATGATAGAAGATATTTTAGAAAAACAGTTTGGATTTAAAAGTTTTAGACCACTACAACGTGAAAGTATAGAAGCGATAACACAAAAGAAAGATTTACTAACAATTTTACCAACAGGTGGAGGAAAATCTCTATGTTATCAGCTTCCAGCTCTTTACTTTAAAGATAAGCTGACTATAGTAATATCTCCTTTGATAGCTCTTATAAATGATCAAGTAGTTGCACTTAATCAAAATGGTATAAAAGCAGATAAGTTAACAAGTGAGTTAAATACTGAAGACATAAGTAGAGTTTATAGAGAGCTTTACAACAAAGAGCTTTCACTCCTATATGTTTCACCAGAGAGAGCTAATATGGATAGTTTTAAATCACTTTTAAATCAGCTTGATATTAGTTTTATTGTCATTGATGAGGCTCATTGTGTAAGTGAATGGGGGCATGAGTTTCGCCCAGATTATCGTAAACTATATTTTTTAAAAGAGGAGTTTCCTCACATACCCATAGCAGCTTTTACAGCAACGGCTACAAGTAAGGTAGCAGATGACATTGTAAATTCTCTTAGGTTAAATGCTCCTATAAGATTAAAAGGTAGTTTTTTTAGAGACAATCTTATCTTAAATGTGAAAAAAAGAGTTGGTAATGGCAGAGTAGAACTTGTAAATTTTTTGAAAAATTATGAAGATGAGAGTGGAATTGTCTACACTTTTACAAGAAAAGAGACTGAGGAAGTAGCAAAGTTTTTGAATTCTCGTGGATTTGAAGCTCTTGCATATCATGCAGGACTAAAAAATGAGTTAAGGCGAGAGACTCAAGATAAGTTTATCAAAGATAAAGTTAAAATTATAGTGGCAACTATAGCTTTTGGAATGGGGATTGACAAGTCAAATGTTAGATTTGTAGTTCATATGGATTTGCCAAAGAGTATGGAGAGTTATTATCAGGAGATAGGACGAGCTGGTCGTGATGGCCTTAAAAGTGAGTGTTTACTTTTGTATTCTATGGGAGATGTGGTAAAAAAGAGTGAGTTAATGAACTCAATAGAAGATGAGCGATATAAAAACTTTGCAAAAAATAAGATAGAGGAACTTTACGCTTATGCAAACTCAAGAGAGTGTAGACATAAAGCAGTTGTTTCTTACTTCGAGGAGAGTCTAAGTGAGTGTGAAACTCTTTGTGATAATTGCCAAAAAGAAGATGTAGAAGAGATAGATATTACAAAAGAGGCAAGAATGCTGCTTTCTACTATTTATCGAACAGGACAGAATTTTGGCAAAGCGTATATTATTGATATTTTAAGAGGAAGCAAAAATACAAAAGTACTTGACAATAGACATGATAGTTTGAGTGTTTATGGCATAGGTACAGAGATAGCTAAGGTAAGTTGGGATTTAATAGTTGATAAACTTTTTGAAGTAAAAGCACTTAAACGAGGTGAATTTAGACAGCTTGTATTAACCTCTTTTGGAGCAGATATTTTAAAAGGAAAAGAAAAAGTAAGTGCTGATATAGAGATTTTTCTCAAGGTAGATAAAAAAGTGTCACTTGCTAAAAAAGAGAGAGATTTTGAGCATAAAGATGAACATTTTGAATCATTAAGAGAGCTTAGAAAGAGTATAGCAGATGAAGCTGGAGTTCCACCATACATAGTTTTTTCAGATAAAACTTTAAAAGAGATGGCTAGTATTTTACCAAAAGATGCTGAAAGCTTTTTAGATATTAATGGTGTTGGGCAAGTAAAGTTAGAACGATATGGTAAGCAGTTTTTAGATAAAATAAGAGATATGTTATGAAAAAAGCAGTTGCCTTAAGATATAATCAGAAAAAAGAAAATGCTCCAAAAGTTATAGGAAAAGGTCAAGGGCTTATCGCTGAGAGAATTATAAAAATAGCCGAAGAGAACGAACTACCCATAAAAAAAGATGAAGATTTAGTAGAACTTCTTACAAAGATAGAGATAGATAAAGAGATACCGAACAATCTATACAAAGCAGTTGCAGAAGTTTTTAGTTTTATATATAATGTTACGAATAAAAAAGAAGGATAAAAATGGAAAGTTTACCAAATTGCCCAAAATGTGGTAGTGAATATACTTATGAAGATGGAGTCTTATTAGTATGCCCTGAGTGTGCTCATGAGTGGTCTGTTAAAGAAGAAGTTGAAGAAGAGTTTACTGTGAAAGATGCCAATGGCAATACTTTAAAAACAGGTGATGATGTAACTGTTATCAAAGATTTGAAGGTAAAAGGAAGTTCCAGTGGTATTAAAGTTGGAACAAAAATAAAAGGCATAAGAGTTGTCGAGGGTAGTGATGGACACAATATCGACTGCAAAGTTCCTGGAGTTGGTGCAATAAAGCTTAAGCAAGAGTTTGTTAAAAAGTCTTGATATTTAAGAGAATTTATTATTTATAAATTC
>CAZIAJ010000111.1:0-6821 GCA_964537565.1 uncultured Sulfurospirillum sp. | reverse complement strand
CTTGATTAATAGTAAAATTTTTTATATCTATATACTTATGGATTTTATCTGAAAAAACATATCTATATTGCTTATCAAATCGACTTAAATCATTTCCCATCTTTAGCTCTCTTGCATATTCAATCAATGAAAATTCTTCAGCCTTAAGATACTGATTTTTCATCTGTGCAAAGTAAAAAAAACCTGAAGCCAATATCAAAAAAGAGACACTTAAAAAATAGATTAAAAAAAACTCTAAAAAAGCTCTTTTTTCATGATGAAGCAAGACGATACCCTATACCCTTAACTGTAATAATCGGTAAACCTATTTTTCTAAGCTTATTTATATGTACACGAAGGGCTCCTTCACTAGTTTCACTTCCTTCACTAAGAGTATTTAACAATAACTCTTTAGACAAGGTCTTATTTAAGTTTTGAAAAAAAAGTCTAGCAATATGAAGTTCATATGGAGGTAAAGGTATGAAATCTGCATATAAATAAAGCTCATCTTTTTCAATAACAAAACGAAAGTTATCTACTCTCACTTCATTTGCATATGTATGATACTGCTTTTTTAAAAGTGCTTTTATTCTAATCAAAAGCTCGTCAAAATCGAATGGTTTTTTTATATAATCATCTGCACCTATCTCAAATCCTTTAGATAGTGAAGCTATATCTGTAAGAGCAGTAATAAGTATAGCAGGTGTCATATCTCCACTATCTCTCAAATTTTTTAAAAGCTCAAAACCATTTATAAAAGGAACATTTACATCAAAAAGCATCAAATCAAAACTACTAATAAATGTAGCATCAAGAGCCATCTCTCCATCGCCTACATGTAGAACTTCAAAACCCTCACTCTCTAACAGTTCAACCAATGTTTCAGATAAGACATCATCATCTTCTAATAATAGTATTTTTGACATAGTTTAAGTATATATAAAATACTATTAACTTATCGTTAAGGACTTATGCCAATATACTGTGCTTTTTCGTTATCATCAAATATTTTATCAAATTCTTCAGCTTTCATAAGTATCAAATGATTGTTATTTTATATATTTTCACAAAGTTTTGAACAATCTGGCACTTCTAATTTCATATATTTATTGTTTATTCCATAACGACTGAAGATAGCCAATAAGTTGCAACTAGGTAACTTATTGGCTACTCTATTTTATTAGCTTACTTTTAAATGTCCTATTTCTTCTTTTAATCTTTCAGCAATCCAAACTTTAATAATAGATTGTCTTGTAACACCTATCTTTTTAGCTTCTTGGTCTAAAGACTCTATTATCCATTCAGGAAAATCAACATTTACTTTTTTTGTTTCTGTTTTTAATTTTTTATCAAACTCTTTAGCTGTTATTAGTTTCATAGTTTCTTTCCTCAATGTTTCTGCATCTTCTTACACTTATGATACGATAAATTTCATTTCTAAGAGTAAAAATTGCTACATAGCATTTACTTTTAAATATTAAATAAGAGCATAGCGAATTTCATCATTAACAATGTTTGCTGGAACAATAAGCGCATTTTTATTTTGCCATAAATTTTGAGCTTCGACAAAATCAATTCCATGCTTTTCTTTATTAATCTTGCTTTTATTATAGTCATATTCAAATTTCATAGAAAACCTATTTTTGATATAGAAAGTATACTTAAATTATATTTTATTTATTAAGGCTATCTATTTATTCAACGTCATTATAGTATGTTTAGCTCTGCATTTGACAATTAACTATCATTGAAAATGTTTGTTGATTTGTAAAAAATCATTTTAAAAGAACATTTTGCTACTTAAACTAAAAGTTTGGATTAAATCCAAAGTCATCTTCAAATGTTACTTGTGGAGTAGGATCAAAATATCCCATCTGCATACTTTTTGTTCTCAAATGAAGAATATCTGCTTTTGGATCAATCCCAACAGGACAAGCCAAAGTACACTCTCCACAAAGTGTACAATCCCAAATACCTTCACTTTGTACTCTATCAACAAACCCTTTTTTATCATCTTCTCGTATATCTGCTACATATCTCCAAGCACGGGTAAGTGCATAAGGTCCTAAAAAATCTGGCTTTACATGTAAAACTGGACATGCAGAAAAACAAGAGCTACAGAGTATACAATCACTCTGTCTCTCAATCTTCTCTTCACTAGCTTCACCCATTGGTTTTGGACTCTTTACATGCAACCAACTCTCTACTCTTCTTAGACGATTTTGAATATCTGTTTTATGAAGTAGTGGCTCAACTATATCACCATCTTGAACTTTATATTCACATGAAAGAGTCTCTTGATTGTTTACTCTTAAAGAACAACCCCCACAAACTCCACTTTTACAGTTGTAACCAAATTTTATAGTTGAATCTATATTTTCTCGTATATATATCAACGCATTTAACAGTGTTATATTTTTTAATGGCACTTCATAAGAGCAATTTTGAACAACTATTTTCATCTTTTTACCCTACTGTTTTATCGATATATGAGTGTAGTGCTTTGTCATTTAGTTTTGTAAAGTCCTCTCTATAGTGAGCTCCACGACTCTCTTCTCTTTGCAATGCACTTAAAACTACAGCTTTAGCTACCACTAAAGAGTTTTTAAACTTTAGGTGAGAAATTAACAAACTTTTATCCTTTAGTGTTAGTTTTTCAAAGTCTGTTTTAATACTTTCTATATTTTTTAGCATCTCTTCAAGTCCACTTTTAGATCTAAAAATACCTGCTTTATGAAAAAGTTTATCTCCAAGTGTATCTCGTAGCTTAAAAAAAGTATTACTATCTTTTTCACTCATTAGTTTTTTTATTCTTTTTTTTGCTTCCATTTTGTATTGCTTTATATCTACATGTAGAGAAGTTTTTTCTATCTTTGAAACAACTTCTCGTCCAAAGTGAATAATCTCCAATAGAGAATTTCCTCCAAGCCTATTGGCACCATGTACTTTTGTATTTGAACACTCTCCAATAGCATAAAGCCCTTTGATAGAAGTTTGTAGATTTTCATCTATATCAATCCCACCCATACTATAATGAGCTGCAGGAGTAACAGGTATAAGATCTCTACTTGGGTCTAAGTTTTGATGTATATGAATCAGTTTTTTCTCTTGTGGTAAATTTTTACTTATAAACTCATCTCCAAGATGACGGATATCCAAAAAAACTTCATTATCTTTTTGAATTTGCAAAAATACTGCTCTACTCACCTCATCACGAGTCATAAGTTCATCTACGAATCTTTCACCTTTATCATTTACTAAAAAGCCACCTGCTCCTCTTGCACTTTCACTCACTAAAACTGAGCTTCCCTTTAAGGATGTTGGATGAAACTGTACAAACTCCATATCACTCAGAACTGCTCCCGCTCTAAATGCCATAGCAACTCCATCTCCTGTTGATTCTATTGCATTGGTCGTGTATCCGTGATATACTCCTGCATAGCCACCAGTAGCAAGCACTACTGCTTTACTCTCAACTGCTTCTACTTCATCTTCTTCTAAAATAACTACACCTCTGCATATAGACTCTTTCACTATAAGATCTATCACAAAAGTGTTATCTATAAACTCTATATTCTCTTTTATACAGTTGTCATAAAGTGTATGAAGAAGTTTTAATCCTGTATAATCTTGAGAGTAAGTGGTTCTATCTTTGCTAGCTGCACCAAACTTTCTTTGAGCAATTTTACTTTTTTTTCTTGAAAATGGCATCCCTATAGAGTCTAACCAAAGTATATCCTCTTTTGCACCTTGACACATAAGTGATACCATAGTTTTATTGCCTAACCCTGCTCCACCTTTTAAAGTATCTTCTACATGTAAGGATACAGAGTCCCCATCATCTTCATACATAACACCATTAAGTCCACCCTGAGCCATACAAGTTGCAGCATTTATAGGAGTAGATTGGCAGATTATTGCTACTTTTTCACCTCTTTTTTTAGCTTCCAAAGCACAGCTAAGACCTGCTCCACCACCTCCAACTATAAGTATATCGTACATCAGTTTTTTAAAAAACTTTTTATATTGTCTGCTACAATTTTCATAAGCTCTACTCTAGCCTCATAACTTGCCCAAGCTATATGAGGAGTTATAAAAAGGTTATCTTTTTTCTCTATATGTAAAAGTGGGTTATCCTCTTCTATTGGTTCAGTTAACGTGACATCTAGACCTGCTAAAATCCTATTATTATCAATTGCATATGCTAAATCAGCCTCATCTACTATACCTCCACGACCAAGGTTTAGTAAAATTGCACCTTTTTTCATAAGATTTAACTGCTCTTTTTTTATAAGCCTATTTGTTTTTTCATTTAAAGGTGCATGTATAGAGATGATATCACACTCTTTTAGCATTTCATCAAGTTCTTTGCGTGTATATGTACTATCATTATTTGCTCCACTTGTAGAATAATAGCTAACATTCGCACCAAAAGCATCTGCCACTTTTGCTACACTCTTGCCAATAGTTCCAAACCCGACAATACCCCATTTTTTACCTTTTATCTCACTATATGGACGTTCAACATTTGTAAAAAGTCCGCTTCTACTCCAAGTGCCACTGCTTACAAACTCATCATAAAATTTACTTTGTGCTAAAAGATAAAATGCTAAAGTAAAGGTAGTTTGAGTAACTGAAGCAGTAGAGTATCCAGCTGCATTTTTAACTTCAATACCTTTTTTCTTTGCATAAGCTAAATCTACGTTATTCATTCCTGTTGCTGTGATACAAATAAGTCTTAACTGAGGTGATTTATCTATAATTTCACTATCAATCACAACTTTATTGGTTAAAACTATCTGGGCATTACCAATATGTTCTACCGTTTGTTTCTTTGTGGTAGTTGGATAAGTTACAAACTCCCCAAAATCTTTAAAAGTATCTAAACTAACATCATCTCCTACTGTCTTTGCATCTAAAAATACTATTTTCATTTTTTTACCTTATTATCTTTTTGAAAAGAAAAAAGCAGAATTAAAATAACTGCTATATTTATCATAACATCTGCAAAATTAAATACTGCAAAACTAAACCATTTATGCCAATAGAGATAGTCAACTACTCCACCATGAATAAACCTATCATAAACATTACTGAAACCTGCCCCTAAAATTATCCCTGCAGGAAATGCATATTTTTTTAATATATCTTTATTTAAAACTAAATATAAAAATATACTAAAAAGTAAAACTATTTGAATATACTTTAAATTTCCATCTAAAAAAGAGAGCATTGAGAAAGCAACACCCTTATTATAAGTAAGGATAAGTGAAAAATAGTCTCCATACCACCTAAAACCTTCTAAAAAAATAGTTTTTAAATTTTGGTCAATTATAAAAACCCCAGTAAAAGATAATATAAATACAGCTAAATACTTAACCATTCAACTTACTTTGAAGAAGACTTGTTACTTCTTCCATCATTTGAGCTAATTTATCTTCATCTTTACCTTCTAAAAGTATACGAAGAAGATTTTCAGTTCCTGAATAACGAATAAGAACTCTTATATTTTGTTTCTCTATTTTACTAACTAATTCTTCATAACCTTCAATATCTTCAAGGGGTATTTTTTTACCTATAGATAAGTTTTTCTGGTACTGTGGATAGAGTTCAAATGGATTTAAAAGCTTACTAACAGGCTCTTTTTTTGTTAGTATATTTGCCATTACTGCAAGTGCCGCTACAAGAGCATCACCAGTTTTTGCAAAATCTGCAAGTATGATATGTCCGCTTTGTTCCCCACCAAAATTTAGTCCTTTTTTTCCAAAAGTTTCAAGAACATATTTATCTCCTACATTACAACGGTAAAGCTCTATACTATTTTCATTTAAATAGTCTTCAAGTGCTTGATTACTCATAACAGTGGCAACTGAACCATTTTTTTCTAAAACTCCCTGTTCTTTTAGAAAAACACTCAATGAGCCAAGAAGTTTATCTCCATGAATTACATCACCATTTTCATCAACAACAACAAGCCTATCAGCATCTCCATCAAAGGCAAAACCTATATCAGCTCTTAGTTTACGCACTTGCTCTCCAAGATTTTCAGGATGAAGTGCCCCACAATTTAGATTGATATTACTACCATTTGGACTATCATTTAACAAAACTACATCTGCACCAAGTTCTGTAAAAATAGTAGGTGCCACTTTATATGCTGCTCCATTTGCAGTATCTAGTACAACTCTTACTCCTCGAAGTGTCAAGTTTTTTGGAAAAGAGTTCTTTATATGTACTATATAACGACCAATAACATCATCTATACGCTTAGATCGTCCTATCCCAAACTCCTCTTTTTGATTTTCCTCTATTAGTTTGTCATTATAAAATATCTTCTCTATTTCAGATTCTGCTTCTTCATCTAGTTTATTGCCTTGTGCATCAAAAAACTTTACACCATTATCGTAGTATGGGTTATGTGAAGCACTTATCATAATCCCTGCATCACATCTAAGATCTTCTGTTAAAAATGCAATCGCTGGAGTAGGCATAGGTCCAATTTGCCTTACATCATAACCAACAGCAGTCAAACCTGAAACAATGGCATTTTCTATCATATAGCCACTTCTTCTTGTATCTTTTCCTACTATTATTTTATTGTTTACTGAATTTTTACGAAAATAGATTCCTGCTGCCATTGCTAAGCGCATGGCATTCATAGCATTTAATTTTTTTCCTGCTCTTCCACGCACTCCATCAGTACCAAAAAGTCTAGCCATTTCATATCTCCTTTTTTAGAAAATAAATTCCTAAAAAATCTCTCTCACTGAAGCACGAAGTAAAGTTCTATTATTTCGTTAGCTACATCTAAAGAAATTATAATTTTTATTTTATTATGAGAT
>CAZIAJ010000110.1:0-7001 GCA_964537565.1 uncultured Sulfurospirillum sp. | reverse complement strand
CATGTATATCATTGCCCACTACACCTGTAACTACTTTTAACATATATAACCTATCTATTTTTCTATAAGTTGCTTATTTTATCTAAAGTTTATTTTATATTTACTTTATATCACTAAGCTATAATAAATTATATAAAAAAAGAAAGTAAAAGAAGGTGATATTAAATAACATGATAAATAAACTAAAAAAATATACTAAAGAAACTATACTTTTTTTCATACTTATATTTATTATGAGTAATGCTATTAGTCTCTATAGAAGTACTAATTTAAATAAAGTTCCACTTGAATTATCCAAAATTTCTTTAATTGAAAACAAATACTATACCATAGACAAAACGAAACCCATAATGATACACTTTTGGGCAACTTGGTGTCCTATTTGTAAAACAGAAGCATCAAATATACAAACTATTTCTAAAAACTTTCAAGTTATTAGTATTGCTACACAATCTGGAAATGATAATGAAATAAAAAAATATCAAAAAGAAAATGATGTGGATTTTATGGTAATCAATGACATAGATGGATCTCTTTCAAAAAAGTTCAATATCAGTGTATTCCCCACAACAATAATCTACGATAAAAACCAAAAAGTAGCTTTTAGTGATGTTGGATACTCTAGTACATGGAGTTTATGGCTTAAAATGTTATGGGTAAACTTATAATATGCAAGAAATATACTCATTTACTATGTTAGTGTCTATAACTTCATTTACCTTAGCTGGTGTTATGACTCCTGGCCCCAACAATATCATGTTACTCACCTCAGGGCTTACTTTTGGCTATAAAAAAACCATACCTCATATGTTAGGAGTTGCTCTAGGTTTTTCTTTAATGGTTATTGGTGTTGGCTTGGGTATTGGAGCTGTTTTTGAGCTATTTCCTGCACTTTTTACAATTTTAAAAGTTGTAGGTATATCTTACCTTTTATGGATGGCTTGGCATATTGCAAATGCCAAAGGAGATATAAAAACAACTAAAAAAACAAGTAAACCTTTTACATTTTTACAAGCTGCTTCATTTCAATGGGTAAATCCAAAAGCTTGGGTCATGGCTATCACCTCTACCCTCTCTTTTATAACAAATCCTGAGTATGGTTTTGTACAAGTCCTGATTATTGCTCTTATATATTTTCTTTCAAGTATTATCTCAACAAATTCATGGACTCTTGGTGGTGTTTACCTAAAAAAACTTATAAAAAATGAACAACATGTAAGAGTTTTTAACATAATTATGGCAATATTAATTGTAGCATCTATTTTACCAGTTATATTTGAATAAAAGGAGTAAATAATGAATTTTTTTACAGCAGATTTATGTGATAAATATGATGATAAAGTACAAGTTTTAGGAGTCGGTTTTAACTCTTATGGTGGTCTTTCAAAGTTTAGTGGGCAAATAGCTACTTGTAAACTAAAAGATAACAATACAGAACTTATAAAATTACTTAAAAGTGAAGGTAATGGAAGAGTTTGTGTAGTTGATGTATCGGCAAAGTATGTTGCTGTTGTAGGCGATAAGTTAATGACTTTTGCAAAAGAAAACAACTGGAGTGGTATCATAGTAAATGGCTATATTAGAGATACACAAACTACAAAAAATATAGACGTAGGACTTCTTGCACTTGGAACTTGTCCTAAAAAAGCGCCTATTAAAAATAGTGGTGAGTGTGGTATAGATTTAAATTTTGCAAATGTAAAGTTTATAATGAATGATTATCTTTATGCTGATAGTGATGGAGTAATAATATCAAATCAACAGCTTTACATGTAGCTTTCATTTTAACACTATTTATAGGTTGTGCAAAAGAGCCACAACCTATAAAAATAGACTCTCTTTATAGTCTTCTATCTACTTTAAAAGTAAACAAAAAAGAGGCAAAAATACTCTCTAGTGAAATGATAGCTTATTCATCTCATCTTAAATATGAATACCAACTAGTAGAGCCACCTCTGTATCATAACTTTTTAGTCAATATCGGAGTCAAAAAACGAGGATTATGTTGGCATTTTGCTTATGATATGCTCTCACATGCAAAAAAATTAAATTTAAGAAGTTTTGATTACTATATAGGTGGAGCAAATATAAATGACTATTGGGAAGAACACAACACCTTAGTCGCTACATGTAAAGATTGTAAATTTGAAGATGGTGTAGTTTTAGACCCTTGGAGAAACTCTGGTAATTTATATTTCTCTTATGTAAAAGATGATAAAAGATATAAATGGAGTCAACGTGGAGGATTAAGATGACAAATGAAAAATTTATACACGATACAAAAACTGTACTAAAATTTATACAAATATATTGTGATGATAAACATAAAGATGAACCAAAACACAAAGGTATACAAGAGTTAATCTATCTAGAAAATAATTTACATGTAAAGATTGACTACAATCTATGCTCTACATGTAAAGATACTTTTCTACTCTCATATCATAAACTACAACTCTGTCCACATGAAGAAAAGCCAAGCTGTAGAAAATGCCCAAAACCTTGTTATGAAAGACCCGATTGGAAAAGAGTTGCAAAGATAATGAAGCATAGTGGTATGAAACAAGGCTTACTTAAAATAAAAAAACTTTTTAAATTTAATTCTAAATAATTATTGAACTATTTATAATTTTTATTTTGATATTATACGCTTATGAAAAATAAAACATCAATAGCTATACTAACATCAGGTGGAGATTGTGCAGGTATGAATCCTGCGATTAAAAAGTTTGTTGATTATTGTTTTGATAAAAAAGTACAACCTTACCTCATATACGATGGTTTAGAAGGTCTTATAGACAATAATATAAAAAAAGCAACACACAGTGATGTCTCGGGAATAATGCATGAGGGCGGAACAAAAATAAGATCTTCAAGATCAAAAAGATTTTACGAAAAAAAATACAGACAAATTGCATATAAAAACCTCCAAAAACAAAAAATTGATAAATTGGTTGTTTTAGGTGGTGATGGTTCTTTTAGAGCTTTAAAACAATTTTATGATGATTTTGGTATAGAATTTGTTGCTATTCCTGCTACTATTGATAATGATATATTTGGTACAGACTACTGCTTAGGAGTTGATACTGCACTCAATATGATAAGAGATGCAACTGATGCAATAAGAGATACCTCTGCTTCATTTAAAAGAGCTTGTGTAGTTGAAACCATGGGTAGAGATTGCGGATATTTAGCACTTATATCAGCTATTACTTGTGGAGCAGAAGTTTGTATTATACCTGAGTTAGAGTATGATTTAGACTCTCTTTCAACGAAACTAAAATATGAGTTAAAAAATGGAAGAAAATATATCGTAGTTATAGTATCAGAAGGTACAAATAAAACTCAAAAACTTTTAAAATGGTTAGAAAATGATGTAAAAATAGAATCAAGAATAACAGTTTTAGGCTATATACAAAGAGGTGGAAATCCAACAGTATATGATAGACTTATGGCAGCAAAATTTATAATAAATGCTATAAATAAACTCCTAGATTCTACTTCTAAAGATGGATTAGTATTGGTATATAAAAATTCTAAATTTAAATTTGTTACTATTGATTATATCAACTCTAATAAATTTTCAATAGATAAAGAGCTATTAAAACTAGCTTCTAAAATGGTAAAATAACTATGTAAATCCTAAATATATTATTTAGGATTTACACTTAAAAGCACAAGTTATACTTTTTCTATATTTATATTTTTACCATCAGAGTTAACTACTAAATTATCCCCTTCACCTATCTCATCACTAAGTATCATATCTGCAAGTCTATCTTCAATCAACTCATAAATAGCACGCTTAAGTGGTCTTGCTCCATATACTGGATCAAATCCAGCCTCTGCTATGAGCTGTTTTGCTTGACTTGAAAGTGTTATAGTCATATCTTTTTCTACTAACTTCTCTTGAAGCTCTCTAAATAATATATCTACTATCGAAACAATTTGCTCTAATCCAAGAGGGTTAAATATTACTATATCATCAAGGCGATTTAAAAACTCTGGTTTAAAGTTTCTTTTTAACTCCTGCATAACACTATCATTACACCCTTCAGGGTTTTCCATGATTTTATCACTTGCTATATTTGAAGTTAAAATTATAATAGTATTTTTAAAATCAACTATAACTCCTTTGTTATCTGTTAATCTACCATCATCAAGCACTTGTAAAAGTATATTAAATACATCTGGATGAGCTTTTTCTATCTCATCAAAAAGTATAACACTATAAGGATTTCTTCTTACTAACTCAGTAAGCTGTCCACCTTCATCATAGCCTACATATCCTGGTGGTGGACCAACTAAACGACTAACAGAGTGCTTTTCCATATACTCACTCATATCAAATCTAAGTAGTGATTTTTCACTATCAAACAAAAAGTTTGCTAAAGCTTTTGCACTTTGAGTTTTACCTACACCAGTAGGTCCAAGGAACATAAAGCTACCTATTGGTCTATTTTGAGAACTTAAACCTGCTTTATTTCTCTTAATAGCACGTCCTATTGCATGAAGTGCTTTATCTTGTCCAACTACCTCTGCTCTCAGTCTATCTTCAATATCTAAAACTTTTTGTTTATCTGATTGCATCATTTTGTTAACTGGTATACCAGTCCATTTACTTACAATAGTAGCTATCATCTCTTCATCTACACTATTTTTAAGTAAAGTTCCCTCTTCTACCATAGAATCCCATTTAACTTTTAACTGCTCCTCCTCTTTTAAAAGTTCAGGAATTTTCCCATACTCTATCTCTGCTGCTTTATTAAACTCACTATTTTTCTTTGCCAACTCTGCTTCACGCTTTAATGCCTCAAAATCAGCTTTACATGTAGAGATTTTTTCAAATACTGCTTTTTCATTTTCAAAACGAGTTTCAAGTCCTTGTTGTCTCTCTTTTGCGTTACTTAGCTCTTTTTCAATAGCTTTTAATCTATCACTATTTTTCTTACTTTTTTCCATTAAAAGAGCCTCTTTTTCTACCATAAGAGTACTTATCTCACGTTTTACTTTACTTAAATCTGTAGGCTCACTCTCTATCTGCATTTTCAGCTCTGCTGCTGCTTCATCAATAAGGTCTATTGCTTTATCAGGTAAAAATCTATCTGTTATATATCTATCACTCAATTTTGATGCTGCTACTAAAGCACTATCTGTAATAGTAACACTATGATGAGCCTCTAAAGATTCTTTGATACCTCTTAAGATTTGCAAAGCTTCATTTATACTAGGCTCATCTACTTTGACAGGCTGAAAACGACGTTGTAAAGCTGTATCCTTTTCAAAATGTTTTCTATACTCTTTAAGTGTAGTAGCCCCTATAGTATGAAGTTCACCACGTGCAAGAGCTGGTTTTAATATATTTGCAGCATCCATACTTCCTTCGCTAGCACCTGCTCCAACTATAGTATGTATTTCATCTATAAAAAGGATAATATTTCCATCTTTTTTTACTTCATCAATAACAGCTTTTAGTCTATCTTCAAATTCTCCTCTATACTTTGCTCCTGCAATTAATGCCGCCATATCTAAAGCAACTAAACGTCTATTTTGAAGAGATGTTGGTACATCTTTAGATGCAATTCTGAGTGCTAACCCCTCTGCTATAGCTGTTTTACCAGTTCCTGGCTCACCTATAAGAATAGGATTATTTTTTGTTTTTCTTATAAGAATCTGCATCATACGTTGTATCTGCTCATCTCTTCCTATTACTGGGTCTAGTTTACCTTCATTTGCTAAGTTTGTAAGGTCTATTCCGTATTTACCTAGTGCTTCAAGATTCTCATCAGCTGTCTGCTTATCTATAGTTTTACCACCTCTAATCGCTTCAAAATTTTTCTTCAAATCAACTAAATCGAAATACTTTGAAAATATCTCTTTTATAGGATTTTTATCAAGATTTGCAACTATCCAAGTATCAACAGCTAAAAAACTATCTCCATTTTTACTCATAAGACCTTCTGCTACGTGCAAAGACTCTACCATCTGTTTTGAAATTTTAATACTCTCTTTTGTAACATTTGATGATGTTGATAGTTTTGAAATATAACTTTTTATCTCCAACTCTATCGCAGCTTTATCAACACTCATTTTATTAAAAATCTGATTTAAAATGGAGTCTGAGTTTGTAACCAATGCCCATACTACATGTAAAGGTACAACTTCACTATTTTTAGTATGAAGTGCTAAACTCACTGCACTTTCGATAGTTTGTGTCATCTGGTGTGTTAATTTTTCAAATATATTATTGTTATTCATATTATACTCCTCATTATTTTTTCCATATTATACAACTTTAGTCTAATCATGTCAAGTTTCCTAAGTTTTTTTATGCATATTGTATATTTTTTTGATTTTAAAGGCTTTATGGATTTTTTAGTAAAATTTCTATATAATCTACTTTTTAATAAACGGAGATAAATAATGAAATACTTTAAGTTCGCTTCTATAGGTTTTGCTGCAACTCTTGTGGGTGCAACTCTTCTTCTTTCATCTGCCCTTATGGCAAAAGGTGAAAAAACAACTGAAGAGAGTCGCCTCTCATCACTAGCTAAATTTACAAAAGTTTTAGGTACTGTTGAAAAATATTATGTAGATGATATAAAAATTCAAGAAATAGTTAACAAATCTATAAAAGGACTTTTAGCAAATCTTGATGCACACTCATCTTTTCTTGATTCTAAAAATTTTAAAGATTTAAAGATACAAACTGATGGTGAATTTGGTGGTCTTGGTATTACAATTGGTATGAGAGATGGTGCTTTAACTATAATAGCACCAATGGAAGGAACTCCTGCAGATAAAGCTGGTGTAAAAGCTGGAGATATCATACTAAAAATAAATAAAGAATCCACACTAAATATGACTATAGATGAGTCAGTTGCCTTAATGAGAGGAAAACCAGGAACAAGCCTTACCCTTACAATTGTAAGAGAGGGAGAAAGTAAACCACTTTTAATTCCTATTACAAGAGATATCATTAAAATTGATTCAGTATATAC
>CAZIAJ010000109.1:1207-7067 GCA_964537565.1 uncultured Sulfurospirillum sp. | reverse complement strand
GTTGATATACTTTTTTTTTTTTTTTTTTTTTAGTATCAAGTTTACTCATTTTTGCTAAAGCTTTTGTAATTTTTCCATACTGCTCTAGCTTTCCACCAACATAGATTGGCAGTTGATATTGAAGTTTTGTTTGAAAGTGATTTCTAGCATCTGGATAGTTTAAATCTGTCGGTTGAACATCTAAGATATTAGTCGTGCCAGGTGGTGGCGTAAGAAAGTCGGCAAAACCAAAGTCTCCAAAAGTAGCTTCCCTGCTTTGAAGTTTAAAACCAAAAACATTTCCAGCATCATTAGATCTCATAGCAGTTTGTATAAAATCAAGCTTTCCGTAGTTGTAATCAACAGCAATTTCATGTTCAAAAGTTTTTATCTTCTCATCAAACTTTGCAACATTTATTTCTAAGTTATCTTTTTTAAGTATAGAAATAGCTCGATCTAAACTCAGATTCACATATGCTCCGTTTGAAGCAAAAATAGGCAAAACCATGACAGTTAGCCATATTAACAATTTCATTTCACACTCCATTTTTAAATAGTCGCATATTATAGCAAATATACGACTATTTTTCTCTTAAACTAGTTATGAGATTTTAAAATAAGTACGGTCATCTTTATATTGATTATTATGAATCTAAAAAACTGCCAGATAACACAACTTCTTCTAAATTTTGTAAATGCTGATGGTACTGGTGTATAATCATTTTGACTATATGGTGTTAATTTCATTTTACTATCTCCTTTTTTATGAGCAAAGCTCATATAAAATATATTTTACTAAAGCTTACGCTTTTCCTAGAACTTTTTTAACTATTTATCTTTACATGTAAAGATTTATTCTGGAATTATTGTCCAAAATGGCTTTAATTTTGCTTTCCAGATAAAAGCATAATGCAATAGATGCTTAACCCAATGTCCTGCTAATCCTATCTCTCCAGAAGTTCCATTTAAATCTCTTCCATAATCAGGATACTTGTCATAATCAGGAACAACAGGATACATAGTCATAGCCGCAGCTGTTCCACTAAATATACCTTTTCCTGCACTTGCAACACATGCTGCACCCATCTCACTCATATTTGCTGTATGAGTTGGCTCAGTTGCACCATTTAAAATCATATCTTTAAGACTTTGTGCTACAGCTTTTCCCATCATTGCACTTGGCATTCCTGTTCGTGGTGGTGTCGGATTGATTGGAGTTCCATTTGGACTTTTCATTGGTTTTGATATAAGATGAGGAGGAGCAAAAGCTATACCTACGGCAAATACGTTTTTATATGTCTGATTTTGACATTTTGATGGCCAATCAGCTGCACACCATGTTTCAAATGGTGCTGTGCCCTTAGAGTAATCAGCATCAACAAACATAAAACCACCTGGATTAAATATTTTTGATGTTATATCTTCTCCTGCTTTATCATAAGCTTTCATTCCACTTCCTGCAAAAGGAGGAATTAGCATTGAAAAATCAAACTCTTCTTCATGCTTTGAGCCATCAAGTAACTCATATTGAACTCTATCTTTTTCAACTTTACTTACGTGAGCTCTTGTTATCCATCTTACATCTCTTTCTGTATAAAGTGACTCTGCAAATACCTTTCCACTAGTAACATAACCACCCATACTCAAGTGCATACCACCAACGCCAAAATCACCCAATTCATACTCATTTGAAATATATGTGATTGTAGCATTATCTCTAACACCTTCTTCATTTAATTTATGTTCAACATTAAAAGTATATTCGAAAGCAGCACCTTGACATGTACACATACCATGTCCAGTTCCTATTAAGATTTTTTTCTTTTCTCCAGCTTTCATCTGAATAATCAATTCATTCAATTTCTCAGCAGCTTCAACAGCGTGATCAGCTGTACAAACTGAAACAGTATGTCCACCATCTGGACCAAGTCCTTCAGTTGCTCCGAAGTTTAATTTTGGTCCTGTTGCATTAACAAGGTAATCATATGTTAACTCTTCACTTTCTCCAGCTTTACCTTGACCTGTATACTCTATTGTAACAAAAGGTTTATCTTGCCCATTGGAACCTTCAGGATTAATTGAAACACCTTTAGCTTGTCTATAGTCAATTCCAGCTTTTTTATAAACAGGAGCTAATTCAAAAACTACGTCCTCTTTACTCATACCATCAACACCTACCCAAATATTAGATGGAATCCAGTTCCACATACTATTTGGAGTAACCACTACAACTTCGTGACTAGACCCCAACCATTTTTTTAAAAAAGTAGCCGTAGTATGCCCTGATACTCCACCACCCAATATTACAACTCTTGCCATTCCTTCTCCTTATAGCTATTATTTTTTATTATACATTAGAATTAAAAAATAATAGACATTTTAATAAGAAAAAGTTAAAAAAAAAAATAAAAGGAGTAAAATTGTATCACTTTTAAGTCACAACAAAGTAAAAAAAATGATAGAAAATTATAAGTAGTAGAAGTTTAGAATAAGAGAGATAACTCATCTCCCTTATACTTATTTTATCAAAGAACTGCGTATTCTGCCCAAATACAAGTCTCTAAGCCATTCAATTTAGTGATTAGTTTTTTATTGATTTTTTCATCTATAAGAATGACAGCCATTGCTAAACCATGATCATCACGACCTAATCTAAAATCAGCTATATTAACCCCATCACTTGAAAGAATAGAAGATATATCAGCAATAACTCCTGGAACATCAGTGTTTTTGAAAATTATCATTTTACCTTTTGGTTTAAAATCAAATTTAAATCCATTGATACCAACTATACGTTGCTCTTCTTCACCAAAAACAGTACCACTTACTGTAGTAACACCTTTTTCTGTAGTCAATCTAACCGTTAGTCTATTTTTGTATCCGCTGGAATTGTTAAGAACTTCATCTTTTATCTCAATTGCTTTTTCTTCAGCAATAAACTCTGCATTAACATAGTTTATCTTATCACCCATTGACTCTTTTAAAGATCCTACTAAAGCAAATGTTAAAAGTGATTTTGCATATTCTCCAACTTCACCTTCAGCTTCAATACGAACAGATTTAATAGAAGCTTTATTAATTTGTGCACATAAGAAACCCATTTTTTGTACTAACTCTAAATATGGTTCAACAAAAGGAGGTAAGTCTTCTGCTTTTATAGGTAAATTTAGTGCATTGGGATAACTTACACCACGTGCTGCACTTATGGCATTTTCTGCAGCTTGGACAGCTATTTTTTCTTGAGATTCTATTGTATTTGCTCCAAGGTGAGGAGTTACACATATGTTTTCTAAATCCAATAAAAAATGATCCGTTGCAGGCTCATATGAAAAAACATCAATTCCAGCATAAGCAATCTTACCGCTATTAATACCATCATAAAGTGCTTTTTCATTATATAATCCACCACGAGCACAGTTGACTAATCTCACACCATCTTTCATCTTTTGAATCTCATCAGCTCCAATGATATCCATTGTCTCTTTATTTTTAGGAGTATGAATCGTTATAAAATCACATGATAAAATATCATCAAAATTAGAAGTATACTCCATACCCAAATCTGTAGCTTTAGAAGGTGTTATATAAGGGTCATAAGCTATGATATTCATATCAAAACTCTTTGCACGAATAGCAACTCGACTTCCAATATTTCCAAATCCAATAACTCCAAGTTTTTTGCCACTTAGTTCAACACCATACCACTTCTCTCTTTTCCATACTCGATCATGTTTTAAGTGATTATTTGCACTAGTAAAGCTTCTTGCTGTTCCAAGTAAATGTGCCATTGTAAGCTCAACTGCAGCAATTGTATTTGCTGTTGGAACATTCATTGCTATTATTCCACGTCTACTACATCCTTCTTGATCAACATTATCAACTCCAACACCAGCTCTTACTATTGCTTTTAAATTTTTTGCAGCATTTAAAAACTTCTCATCAACATCTGTAGAACTTCTTGTAATCGCAACATCAGCATCACCAATGATATTTAAAAGCTCATCTTTAGGAACTTTTACTGCATCTATTATCTCTATATTTTCTTCTGCTTTTAGAAGCTCAAAACCTTTTTGATGTATTGCATCACATACTATAATTTTCTTTTTCATAACCATACCTCTACTATTTTTGATTCTATATCATAATCTTTTAGTTTTTTTACTACACTTTTCAATGAATTTTCAGTTTTACTTCCAACATATATAGTTGGTTTACTATCCCTCTTTTCTACAACGTATGGTAAATCCATCTGAGAAAGAGTTTGAACAATACAAAAAATAGAATAGCGATCAGCCCTATCTACAACCAATCTATAAGATTTTATTTTTGGTGGAATATACTTTTTTAAATCTATTTGCATATAAAGTTCGTTGACAGGAAATGAGAACTTGGACTCTTTTGAGTTAGCAAGTAACTCTGCCCAAGTTCTATCTTGTAGTGTTTTTTCACTCTTTTTTAAAGAAGGTGAAAGGTACTCAGAGTCTATTTGTACACTATTTCCTTCATCATCTAGTAGGCTAAATAAAACCACACCCAAGACAATGATAAGGAGTACAAATAACGCTATAGTTACCTTTTTTTGCATTTTAGAGATATATCTCTATTTCAATTGGTCTTTAATAATATCACCAAGAGTCATCTTCTCTTCTTTGTTGATCTCTTTTAATGCTTCTCTCTCTTTTTGCTTAGACAATCTTCTTACAGATAATCTAATACGATTTTTTCTATCATCTATAAAAGAGATTGCAGCTTCTACTTCATCACCTATTTTTAACTCTTCTTCTGGGTTTGATAATAGATCTTCTGTACGAATCAATGCATCTACATTGTCTTCTAATTCTACAAATACGCCAAAATCTTTTATATCTCTTATTTTACCAGTTACTATATCACCATTAGAATGCTCTTTTGCATATTTTGCAATTGGACTATCTTCTAACTCTTTTTTACTCAATGATACTTTTTCATTTATATCATCAATTTTAATGATTTTAACTTCTATTTCATCACCCGTATTTAAAAGTTCTCTACATTTATCACTTCTATTCCAAGAGATATCTTCATTATGTAAAAGACCTTCTATAGCACCTATTTTAATAAATGCACCAAAGTTAGTTATAGTAGTAACTATGCCTTTAACAACATCACCTGTATTGTAGTTTTTTAAGAAGTCTTCAAATGGCTTTGGAAGAACATTTTTCAATGAAACTCTTAATCTTCTCTCATCACAATTAATTTCAATAACTTCTACATCTATCTCTTGATTTTCAGAAATATAATCTTTTGGATGTTTGATATTTTTATCCCAAGAAATCTCAGAGATGTGTAAGAAACCTTCTATATCATTTCCAAGATCAACAAATGCACCATAAGGTTCAATGTTGCTAACTTCAACTTGAATAGAATCTCCAACTTCTAACTGATCTTTAATCTCTTCCCAAGGATCTGGCATAGCAGCTTTGATAGAGAGTGAAAGATGTCTTTTTTCTTTATCATATTTGATAGCTTTTACAGGAACTACTTCACCTTCAGAGTAAATAGTACTTGGGTTTACAGGCCCTTTATAACTTATCTCACTATAGTGAACAAGTCCATCTATACCACCAACATCAACAAACATACCATAAGTTGTTATCTTTTTAATAACTCCATCAACTACTTCATCAGCATCTATTAGCTCTTGAACTATCTCTTTTCTCTTTTTTCTATCATCATCTAAGCATTTTTTACGAGATACTACGATAGACTCATTTTCTTTATCTATTTTAATAATTTTAACTTTTACAGTTTTTCCCATGAGAGCATTCATATCTCTTACAGCAGCTTGTGAACGTGGAAGGAAAAATTCTACAGTATTTTCATCTTCAACGATAAAACCACC
>CAZIAJ010000109.1:0-1197 GCA_964537565.1 uncultured Sulfurospirillum sp. | reverse complement strand
CCTTTATTTTTACCAACAACTTTAAGCTCATAAACTTTATCTTCATCTTCTTTATAATTAGCAATAAATGACTTCACACGCTCTTTACGAATCGCTTTTTTATGAGAAACATTTGGACGTTCGTTTCTGAAACCAGAAATAACAACTTTGATTGTATCGCCTACTTTATATGTAATATTACCTTCACTATCCATCAACTCTGAAGTGTATAGACGTCCTTCTGACTTCTTACCCACATCAACTAAAGCAACATCATCTTTAATTTCAACAATAACACCATCAATTAGTGCATCTCTTCCAGAATCTTTTTTGAAAGACTCTTCTAGCATTGCTGCAAAATCCATCTCCTCTAGTTCTTCTACAGCTTCAGATTGAACTGTCTCGTTCGCCTCATTTACCATTATATTCCCTTTTTTTTAATTTTAGTTTTTATACAAGTAGTACTGAGCTGGTATACTCAGTTTGCATAAAATTGCACTATTATACTTTAATTTTGCTTATTTTTCCAATAACTTTTTCAATAATCCAATCAGGAGTCGATGCACCAGCTGTTATACCACATAAATTTTTATTTTCAAACCACTCTTTTTTGAGTTCTTTTTCATTTTCTATTAAAAAACTATCATCACAAGACTCTTTTGCAATAGAAAAAAGTTGCTTTGTATTTGATGAGTTTTTCCCTCCTATAACAATCATAACATCTGCCTCTTTTGCTAACTCTTTTGCTGCATCTTGATTTTCAAATGTTGCATTACAAATTGTATTAAATACTCTTACTTCTTTATAATTAATGGTCAAATAGTTAACTATTTTTAAAAATTCTTCAACTTTTCTTGTTGTTTGAGCTACTATTGCTATCTTATTATTTAATCTATTGTCTTTTAAATCTTCAACAGAATTTACAACTTTTGCACCATTTTGAGCATAACTTTGAACACCTCTAACTTCAGGATGATTAGAATCCCCAAAGATAACAACATCATACCCTTCACTACTCATCTGCTCACAAATTTGTTGTGGTTTTGTTACATAAGGACAAGTAGCATCTATTATCTCTGTTCCACTTCCTTGCAACTTAACTAAATCACCCTTTGTAATTCCATGAGTTCTAATAATAGCTTTTTTTTTTTTTTTTTTTTGAGATGGATTTTCTATGGTATCTATATTAATTTTTTTTTTTTATCTATTTATTTCTTT
>CAZIAJ010000108.1:0-7150 GCA_964537565.1 uncultured Sulfurospirillum sp. | reverse complement strand
AGATAGGACTTTGGATAAAGGTAGTTATTGCATTTTTACCTATTGGGACTATAGGATTTTTGTTTTCACATCAAATAAAAGAGCTTTTTAGTATCTATATAGTTGCAGTAATGTTTATTATAGGAGGTATTGTTTTTTTGATAACAGAGAAGTTTTTTATACAAAATAAGAAAAATTTACTAGATGATATAGAACAAATCACTCTAAAACAGACTCTTTGGATAGGCTTTGCTCAAATATTTGCTCTAATTCCTGGGACAAGTAGAGCAGGAAGTACGATAATTGGTGCTCTTTTAGTAGGACTTAGTAGAAAAGCTAGTGCTGAGTTTAGTTTTCTTTTAGCAATGCCAGTTATGATTGCAGTAACAGGATATGATCTACTAAAAAATTATAAAGAATTTACAGCAGATAGTTTACTTACTCTTGGGGTAGGATTTGTTGTATCGTTCATTGTAGCTTATTTGACAATAAAACTTTTTATGAAGTTTTTAGATAAGTTTACATTTGTACCTTTTGGAATTTACCGTATATTGTTAGGTTGTTTTTTATTGATGTTATTCTAAGACTATTAAGAGGTATGTAAGAAGTCTAATCTAAGAAAAAGCAATTTTTAGCTAAAATAGAATCAAAAATCATAATTAGGGTTATATATGTTACTTCTTACTCCTGGTCCAACACCCGTACCAGAAGATATACGAATGGCAATGAGTGTGCCAACAATTCACCACAGAACACCGGAATTTGAAGAGATTTTTGGTCAAACAAGAGTGCTTTTAAAAGAGCTTTTTGGTATGAGTGAAGTTCTTATGCTTGCAAGCAGTGGAACAGGAGCTATGGAGGCTTGTGTTTTAAATCTTTGTCACTCAAAAGCATTGACAATAAATGCAGGTAAGTTTGGTGAGAGATTTGGAAAAATCTGCGAAGCTTACAATAAAGACTTTACAGAGTTAAAATATGATTGGGATACTCCTGCAAGTGTTGACGATGTAATTGAAGCAGTAAAAAATGATGAAACAATAGACGCTATTTTTATTCAAGTTTGTGAAAGTGCGGGGGGTCTAAGGCACCCAGTTGAGCAGATTGCAAAAGCAGTAAAAAGCATACGATCAGATATCATGGTAGTAGCCGATGGTATAACGGCAGTTGGAGTTGAAAAAATAGATACAACCCATATAGATGCGCTTATAAGCGGAAGCCAAAAAGCTTTGATGTTACCTCCAGGACTTGCTCTTATAGGTCTTAATGATAAAGCAATAGAAGTTATTGAAAATGGTGGAGTAGGTTACTACTTGAATCTAAAAACTGAGTTAAAAAAGCAAAAGAAAAATACTACAGCCTATACAGCAGCTACAACTCTTATAATCGGGCTTAAAGCGATGTTAGAGAAGTTATATGTAGATGGTTTTGAAAAGCTTTATATCGATACAAAAAAGCGCTCACTTGCTACTAAAAAATCTCTTGAAGCATTGGGTTTGAAGATATTTCCAAAGACACCTGCAAATGCGATGAGTGCAGTTTATGATGATGAAGCAGCGAAAATTAGAAAGATTTTGAAAGCAAAATATGGTGTCAACATTGCAGGTGGTCAAGATCATGTAAAAACTACTCTATTTAGAATAAATCATATGGGACTAGTGGCTGATTATGAAACAGCTTGGACACTTAATGCAATAGAGATGGCACTTGAAGAGATAGGACGTAGATCTTATGATGGAACGGCAAATGCAATCTATACGAAAGAGATAATAAAATGATAGACGAACATGAAATACCAAATGGAAGTAAATTATACTTTGGAAAAAGTGCAAAACTAAAAAGAGGAATTGAGGCAACTGCAAGTAAGCTTTTAGAAAATGCAGGATTTGAAGAGATAGCAACTCCTTTTTTCTCATATCATCAGCATAAAAGTCTGAATGAAAAAGAGATAATTCGTTTTTCAGATGAGAAAAACAATCTAATATCTCTTAGAGCAGATAGTACACTTGATGTTGTGAGGCTAATGACAAAAAGACTTGGACGAAGTACAAAACAAAACAAATGGTTTTATATTCAACCAGTTTTTAGATACCCAAGCCTTGAGATAAATCAGATAGGTGCAGAGTTTATTGGAAATAATGATTTAACTCAAAGTATAGAACTTTGTACAGAAGTATTTAAAAAGTTTGATTTATCTCCTTTGGTTCATATAAGTAATATTAAAATTCCAAAAATGATTGCTGAAGAGTTAAATCTTGATTTGAGTATATTTGAAAGAGCAGAACTGCAAAAAATACTCTCTTTAGATATAGATTGGCTTGAAAAATTAGCATGTTTACAAAATCCTGAAGATATTGATGATGTTATTAAAATAGTTCCTGTAAATATAAGAGTTGAACTAGAGAAGATGAAAGCACTTTATGAGAAACTAGAGTATAAAAATGTATATTTTTCACCACTTTATTATGTCAATATGAGATATTATGATGAACTGTTTTTCAGATTTATTGAGAAAAATAGCACACTATCAAAAGGTGGAAGTTACAAAAGCGAAGAAATGGAGTCTACAGGTTTTGGGCTCTATACAGATGCGTTAATAGAAACAATAATGAAAGAGAAGTAACAATGAAAAATAGAGCAGATTTAATAGTTGGAATTCAGTGGGGTGATGAGGGAAAAGGTAAGATAGTTGATATGCTTGCTCAAAAGTATGATATGGTTTGTCGTAGCCAAGGTGGACACAATGCTGGACACACTATTTGGGTAGATGGTGTTAGATATGCTCTTCATCTTGTTCCTTCTGGAGTACTAAATAAAGATGCTATTAACATCATAGGAAATGGTGTTGTAATGGCACCAAAGTCACTTATAGAAGAGATGGAGCAGTTTGATGAGAGTCTTGTTGGACGTCTTTTTATAAGTGATAAAGCTCATCTAAATTTGCCATATCACTCTTTGGTAGATATTGCTAGAGAGAAGCTAAAAGGTGATAAAGCTATAGGGACTACTGGGAAAGGTATAGGACCAGCATACGCAGATAAGATAAATAGAGTAGGTCATAGAGTCGGAGAACTTTTAGATGAAGAAAAACTTTGTGATTCTATTATGTCTGAGTTTGCACAAAATAGACCACTTTATAATGCTTTACATGTAGAGATTCCTAGCCGTGAAGAGATGATGACTCAGTTAAAAGAGTATAAAGAGAAACTTGCACCTTTTATAGCCAATACAACTATTATGGTTTGGGATGCATTAGATGCTAACAAAAAGATTCTTTTAGAGGGAGCTCAAGGAACTCTTCTTGACATTGACCATGGAACTTATCCTTATGTTACTAGCTCATCAACTGTTAGTGCAGGAGCTTGTACAGGCCTTGGGATTAGTCCAAAAGATATAGGAAAAGTTACGGGAATAGTAAAAGCATACACTACTAGAGTAGGTCATGGACCTTTTCCAACAGAAGATTTTGGTAAGGTTGGAGAGACTTTAGCAGATGTTGGTAAAGAGGTAGGAACTACTACTGGACGTGGGAGAAGATGTGGTTGGTTTGATGCAGTTATAGTTAAACACTCTTCAAGACTAAATGGTTGTGACCAATTTGCATTGATGAAACTTGATGTTCTTGATGGTTTTGAGACTATTAAAATATGTGTTGCATATGAGTACAAAGGTAAGAGAATTGATTATGTACCAACTGATTTAGATAATGTAACACCAATATATGAAGATATAGAGGGATGGGATACTGTTGAAGGTATAAATGAGTTTGATAAATTACCAGAAGGTGCAAAAAAGTACATAAAACGTATAGAAGAACTAACAAATACAAAAGTAGGCATTATCTCAACAAGCCCTGATAGAAATGATACGATAGTTTTGTAAAGGATATTTTGTGAACAGTAAGTTTACACCTATCGCAAAAGTAAGAAAACAGCAACGTGATATGGTGGAGACTCGTTTAGCTAAAGCTAGGTTTGAAAAGTATGAGATAGAGCAGAAAATTATCTCTACATGTAAAGAGATAGATGAAACTGTTATTCCTGTAAGTGGAGATATCTCTTTGATGAATATGACTAGAGAAAGACTTGTTATAATACGAAAAATAAAAGAGACTTTGGAAGAGAGTTTACTTATCAAAGAGAATGAGATAAATCAACTAAGAGGTAAGTATAAAAGAGCAAATATCGAGTTTGAGAAGATCAAATATCTTGAAGAGCAAGATTTTGCTGAGTGGATGGAAAAGCTTAAAAGAGATGAGAGTTTAAATTTAGATGAGATATCAAATATCTTGTTTGTCAATAAGGGGCAAAAGTGAGAATTTTAGTTATACTTTTTATGTTTTTTTCGGTTGTTTTTGCTGAAACTGTTGATTGTACACAAGTGTTTGAAGAGAGAAAATCAGAACTTTTAAAAGAGATTGAGAAGGTAGATGAGGCTCGTCAATCTTTTGAAGCACTACAAGCAGCAACAAATGCACTTTTTGATAAGCAAAAAGCAAAACTTGATGAGCAAAGAGATGATCTTAATGCAACTATGAGAAAAATTGCAAATAAAGAAGAAAATATAAAAAAAATGCTTGAAGAAAACAAGCAACTTTTGGAAACTATCAACGGTGCTAAAAATAATAAGATAAGTGAAACATATTCAAAGATGAAAGACTCAGCAGCAGCAGGAATTCTTTCAGAATTAAATACAACTGAAGCAGCAGCCGTTCTTTTTAGCTTAAAAGCTAAAAAAGTATCAAAGATTATGGCAAAGATGGACCCTAAAAAAGCCTCTAAAATTACACAAAGATTAGTCCTTGGACCTCCGTTTAAATAAGATATATTTTTTACTTTTAATATTAGTTTTTTTTACAGGGTGTGTTGCTGTAACTGGGCATGGTGATTCACTTCGCTCTTTTGAAAGAACTTTAAAAAGCTCTACATGTAACTACTCTTTTGTGGATAAAAAGATAAAAGATAATGAAGATTTGATTCTTTGGTACTCACAAGGTGGCTCACAAGCAAGAAATTGTTTTGATTATGAAAAGAGTAATTTACTTTTTGACAAAGCAGAAAATTTGTATAAAAGTGATGTAGATTTAAAATCAAATGTAGATCGTACAAAGAATAGTTTAGGGTCTATTTTAATAAATAATAATGTAAATGATTACGAGGGAAATATCTATGAAAAAGTGATGCTTAACACTTATAAAGGCTTAAATTTTATGGAATTAGATGATTTTGCAAATGCAAGAGTAGAATTTAATAGAGCCTTAGATAGACAAAGAAGAGCAAAAGAGTATTTTGAACAAGAGATAAATAAAGCTCAAGAAAAGAGTGTAAAAGATAAAAACTATAACAAAGCACAAAATAGATATACACAAAAAGCAATATATGATAGTTATAAAGATTTATTTAGTGGATATCAAGCATATCCTGATTTTATAAATCCTTATACTACTTACATAAGTGGGATATTTTTTCTTCTTGATGGTGATTATACTAAGGCTAGGTATTTGTTAAAAGAGTCTGTATCAATGCAACCACAAAATGCTCAAATACAAGCTGATTTTGAATTGGCTAATAGTTTAAGTGGATATGGTAAAAAAGAGAAAAATTATGCTTGGATTATTTATGAAAATGGTCAAAGTATGGCTAAGAGAGAAGTGAAAATAAATATACCTCTTTTTATATTTACAAATAGAGTTTATTATGCTGGATTGGCTCTTCCTAAGTTATATGAGAGAGCTAGTTCGTATCAATATATACAAATAGAAAATCAAAAAAGTGAGATGATTGCTAATATGGACAGTGTTATAAAAGCAGAATTTAAAAAACGTTTTTCTCAAATAGCATTAGAAGCAACACTCAATTTGATAGTTAAGACATATACTCAATATGAACTAAATAGAAGTGGTGCTCTTGGTGGATTTGTGGGTATGCTATATCAAGCTATGACAAACAAAGCAGATATAAGGAGTTGGACAGCTCTTCCTAAAAATTTTCAAAGTTTAAGGATAGAGCTAAATGAAAAACCTGTTATAATAAGAGATGATAGAGGTAAAATCTTATCAACTATACAAGTTGATAACAACGAAGATGTACTTATATATATCAAGTCTTCATCAACAGAAGATATAAGAGTACATAAAATCATAAAAGGAAAAAAATGAAAACAATATTAGCAAGTTTATTGGTAGTTTCAACACTTGTTTTTACAGGATGTGCTACGAAACCACAGTATGTAAATAGTGCAGATAAACCTGTAACTATGGGATTAGACAGAAGAGATTTTGAAAAGGCTGCTAATGTAGCTATAAAGGATCTTCTTGAGAGTGGTGTTATGGATAAAAAAGGCGGTGGTAGATATGTTGTAGCAATGGGTAGAGTTATTAATGATACAACACAAAGAATAGATACTGCTATGCTAACAAAAAAGATAAGAATAGCATTACTTAAATCAGGAAAAGCTATTATGACTACGGCTGTAGCTGCTGGTGGTCCTGAAGATGAGATGACAAAAGAGGTTAGAAGATTAAGAGCCGATGATGAGTTCAAGCAAAGTACAATATCAAAAAAAGGTACTATATATGCACCTGATATGTCTTTAAGTGGTAAGATAATCCAAAGAACACAAAAGGCTAATTCAAAAAATCAACTTGTAGAATACTATATTCAATTAACAATGACTCAACTAGAAACAGGTTTGGCAATTTGGGAGGGTGAAACTACTATTGGTAAAGTTGGCTCTAACGATAGTGTGACTTGGTAGAATGAAGTGGATTTATTAGCATATTTGATCTTTAGTGGTACACTATTTATCTTGATGGCAAGTCCAGGTCCTGGAACATTTGCTGTGATGGCAAGAGGGCTTGGCTCAGGATTTACCCATGCTTTTGCTATGGGTATGGGTATGGTTTTAGGAGATCTTATATATGTGCTTATAGCTATTTTTGGGCTTAGTGCCATTGCCAATATGATGGGTGATATTTTTATCATTATAAAGTATATTGGAGGTGGATATCTTATATACCTGGGAATTAAAATATTTTTATCAAAGCCATCAAAACAGTCTTTAAAATCTTCAAAAAGTAAATCATTTTTTAAAGATTTTATATCTGGATTTTTGATTTGTATGAGTAATCCTAAAGTGATTCTTTTTTATCTTGGTTTTTTACCTACTTTTGTAG
>CAZIAJ010000107.1:0-7217 GCA_964537565.1 uncultured Sulfurospirillum sp. | reverse complement strand
GTATGAGCTAAAACAATACTATTTTCATCTATAAATCCTGCATCTTTTATTACGCTATTTTTAGATAATGATTTAACAAATTTAAATAAAGCCCAATTATCTCTTGCTAAAACTGCATCAACTAAAAAATCTTTATTTGAATTAATATTACTTTGTATCATCTCTGATATAATTTCATTTGTTTGATTTTTTGAAGTATTAACAGCTAAAAATATGACTGAACTAGAAAATATAAAAATAATACAAAAGATAAGAAAAGCTAGTTTTGTATATATAGAAAATGAGTGTATATATTTTAAAAAATTTCTCATTTTTTACTTTTTATATAGTTTTGCATCTCATATATTTTACTATATGATTGATTTGAAGGTTTTTCAAACCTATCTATGTTTAAGTGTTTAAGTATCTCTGCCCCATTTTTTGTTTTATTCATATTTATAAATAGTTGCTGTAAAATTTTAAAATATTTGTTATCAAGATTATATCTTACTACTATAGGTGAAATGGTATATGGTCCTAACTGTTCTACTATTTTTAAGTTTTTTATTTCTTTGGGATGTTTTTTGGCATATTGAGTAAAAACTAAACTATCTACACTTGCACCATCTACAAAACCATTAAGAACAGCTTCTATAGACTCTCCATGATCATAAGTGTATATGAGATTTTTAAAAAAACTATTTATATTGTAACCTTTTTTAATGATATTGTATGAAGGTGATATAGAACCTGATGTTGATTCAGGATCTGTAAAAGCAAATATTTTATCTTTAAAATCTATAAGATTTTTATAACTACTTTGTTTTAATGCTATAACATCAGCATAGTATATACTTTTTCCATTTGTTACTGGAACTACTAATAATCTTGCATTTTTTTTATCTTTTAGTATTGTATAAGTTGAGCCACAAACATATGCAACATCAGATTTTTCATCTTTTATACTTGAAATTACTTCTGCATATGTTCTTGCAAATTTTATATCTATATTTAACTTTGAATTATCTTCAAGATACTTTTGCCATTGTAAATATGTTTTTAAATCTTCTTTTAAAGTTGTACCTGTAAAAGTAAAAACTACAGTTTTCGCATAAAGAGAAGTCAGGAGAGAAAAAGCTACGAATATAGTGGTAAAAAATTTGCCACCATTGGAAAAAAATTTATCAAAATTCATTTTTAAAATCCTTTAAAATGGAGTATAAGCCCTATATTATGGGCTTTAATAAAGTTGGAACGCTTTTTGCCCTATATAGTATAGTTATGATTGGCTGTGTCAATTATATACAGTTTTTTTAAAATCTTGCTTTAAAGGAGTTGCCATGAGCAAAGAAAAGCCTTTACAAGTTGACGAAGCGTTAACTTTAGAGACTGATGAGTCTAGAAGAGATTTTTTAGACAAGTTTACAAAAGGAATTTTTGGGGGCATAATTGCAACAGGTGTAGTAAATGCACTTGCTCCAGTTAGTGCACAAGCAAAAAAAGAGGGTAGCAATCTAAATGTAACTACGCCTTTTAAACCTTTTGTTTTACCACCTCAACAACCAGGAGAAGATTCCCTTCTTCGTATGATGAGAGATATGCAAAGAGCACTTAAGAAACCTATTGAACAAAGACATTGGAATATGGTTATAGACCTTAGAAAATGTGTCGGTTGTGATGCATGTTCAGTATCTTGTGCAGCAGAAAATAAACTTCCTCCAGGGGTAATCTACAGACCTGTAATGCAACAAGAGATAGGAACTTATCCAAATGTTGGACATCAAACACTACCTCGTCCTTGTATGCAGTGTGAAGATCCTGCTTGTGTTCCAGTTTGTCCTGTTGAGGCTACATGGAAAAGACCAGATGGTATTGTAGCTATTGATTATGACCAATGTATAGGATGTAGGTACTGTATTAATGCTTGTCCTTATGATGCAAGAACATTTGATTTTGGATATCAATATACAGATGAAGCAGCAGATGCACCGCAGTCACTTTTAGGTATCAAAGAGGCAACTCGTCATGAGATTGAAGCTTCATATGAGTATGCAAAAGAGTGGAAAAGAGAAAAAGATGAGTCTCCTATTGGCAATGCAAGAAAATGTCACTTTTGTATCCCTAAGATAGAAAAAGGAATGCTTCCTGAGTGTACAACAACTTGTATAGGTAGAGCTACTTTCTTTGGTGATGGTAGTGATCCTGAAAGCTTAGTTGCTGAGCTAATTGCTTTACCAAATGCATTTAGATTAAAAGAAGAAGCAGGTACACACCCTAGTGTGTATTATATTAAGTAAGGATGGATAAAATGACAAGAGAAAAAATGGGCGATATTTTTGTATGGCTTTTAATAATTGGTTTTTTTGTTTTTGGTGTTCCTGGAATTGTTGAAAGATTTACAACAGGGCATCAAGCAACTGCTTATGGTTCATATATACCATGGGGACTTTGGATTTCATCATATATTTGGCTGATTGGACTTTCAGCTGGAGCATTAATGATATCAGTTATGACTTATGTTTTTGGTGTTGATGAGGTTAAAAAAGTTGGTAAAATGGCTTTTTTAGTTGCTATTGCAACACTTGTAGGTGCTATGATTGCTGTTGGTCTAGATTTAGGGCATATTTTTAGAGCATTTAATATACTACTTGATCCAAATCTTCACTCAATGATGGGTTGGATGGGTGTTTTATATACAGCTTATTTCATTACACTTGTAGTTGAGTTATATTTTGCAATAAGAAAAGAGCAAGTTAGTGGAACTGAACAGAAAAAGATTAAAAAGATTTTAATTGTTCTTGGTATTTGGAGTATTCCTTTAGCATTTGCTTTTCATGGTGGTGTTGGTGGAGTCTTTGCAAATGTTGCTGCAAAACCATTTTGGCATGGACCAATGTTGCCAATAGTATTTTTAGCAGGAGCTTTTCTAAGTGGAGGGGCACTCTTCTCAACTGTAGCATATATTTGGAGACCAAATTTATCTTCAGAAAATTTCAAAAAAATGATGATTTTCTTAGGTAAAACAACTTTAGCACTTTTAATTTTAGATGAGATATTAGAAATTTCTGAACTCTATATAGGTAATTTTTATCAATCAGCTGAGTCTGATTTATGGAATCAAATTTTATTTGGTCAATACTGGTATACATTTTGGATTGTTCATATCTTAATAGGTGTTTTAATTCCACTATTTTTACTAACAGTAAAAGGAAAAACTCCTGGAGCAATAGCACTAGCAGGTCTTTTAATCGCAGGAAGTTTCTTAGCAGTAAGATTAAATATAGTAATTCCTGGCATGTTACATCCTGAACTTAAAGGTATTGCTGAAGCATGGGTACATAGTAAGTTAACTTTTGAGTATTTTCCATCAATGATGGAGTGGCAAGTACTTTTCTTTATAGTCGCTGTTGTAATGAGTGTCTTTATGATAGGTAAAAAGTTATTGCCAATATATCAAACAGCAGGAGAAGAATAATGAAAAATAATATAAAAGATAAAATGGACAGAAGAGGGTTTTTAAAGACTTCTGCTCTTTTGGGTGGATCTGCAGTATGTGCAAATGCTGTTAGAACTATAAACTCAGAAGGCTTTGGTAGAGATCATATTGATTATCCTCTAAACGATGCGGAAAATGTTATTTACTCTGTGTGTTTACAGTGTCATACAGCATGCCCAATTAAAGTAAAAATAGAAAATGGAGTTGCAGTTAAAATTGATGGTAATCCATACTCTATTCAAAATATGAATAGTCCTATTCCTACATCAACAGATCCTCAAATTGCATCTAAGATAGATGCTGGACTATGTCCTAAAGGACAAGCTGGTATACAAACTCTCTATGATCCATATCGTGTTACAAAAGTTTTAAAAAGAGATGGTAAAAGAGGTGAAAATAAATGGAAAGTAATACCTTTTGATCAAGCTATTAAAGAAGTAGTAGAAGGTGGAAAACTGTTTTCTAATATTGCTGGTGAAGAAAATAGAGTAATAGAAGGTTTACGTCAAGTAAGAGCACTTCAAGATTCTAGTATTGCAAAAGCTATGGCCGGTGATGCTATGGATGTTGGTAAAGGTAAAATGAGTTTAGCTGATTTTAAAACGAAATATGCTGCTCATTTAGATAAACTAATAGATCCAGACCAGCCAGATCTTGGACCTAAAAACAATCAATTTTTAATGCTTGCAGGTAGAATGGAACATGGTAGAAAAGAGTTTGCAAAAAGATGGCAAAGAGGTGCTTATGGAAGTAACAACTTTATGGAGCACACTACTGTATGTGAACAATCTCATCATATTGCTTATAAGCAGGTTACAAGTCAATATTTGGGTAAAGGAAAATGGAAACCAGCAACAGAACATATGAAACCAGATTTTAGAAATGCTAGATTTGTAATCTTTTTTGGAACAGGTTTTGTTGAAGCAAACTTTGGACCTCCTATTATGGCAAACTTAGTGACAAATGCAGTAACAGACGAAGGATGTAAAGTTGCAGTAGTAGATCCTAGATTTTCTAAAAGTGCAGCAAAAGCTTGGCAATGGGTACCTGTTCGTCCTGGTGGAGATGCAGCACTTATATATGCTATGATAAGATGGATGTTTGAAAATGATAAAATAAATACAAAATTCTTAGTCAATGCAAATAAAGCAGCAGCTAAAAAATCAAATGAAGAGAGCTGGACAAGTGCAACACATCTAATAACATATGATAAAGAGGGTCCTGCAAAAAAACTAAGAGCAAGTGATCTTGATATTGGTAGTGATGATGAATTTGTTATTGTTAAAGATGGTCAACCAATTGCCGTAAATACAAATGATAAACTAAATCCTATCTCAGGAGATTTATTCTTTTCTGGTGAGCTAAATGGCATCAAAGTTAAATCTGAACTTATGATGGTTAAAGAGTATGCTATGAGTAAGTCTTTAGATGAGTGGGCAAAAGAAGCTGGACTTAGTGTTAAAGAGATAGTTAAACTAGTAAGAGAATACACAAAATATGGAAGACAAGCTGGAGCTGAAATGTATAGAGGTCCAGTTCAGCATACAAATGGATACTATAATGGTATGGCTGTTGTATATCTAAATATGTTGGTAGGTAACATAGATTATAATGGAGGACTTATTAAAGGTGGTGGACACTATCATGAAGATGGAAGTAAAGGTGGACCATTTAATCTTAAAAAAGATGTGTTTGCTGGAAAAACTAAAGCATTTGGTCACAAGATAACTAGAGAAGGTTCTTATTATGAGAACAGTTCATACTTTCAAAAACATGGTTATCCTGCAAAAAGACCTTGGTTTCCACATACTGGCAATGTTTATCAAGAGGCAATACCGTCAATGGATGATGCATATCCATATGGAGTTAAGATTTTGATGACTATTATGGGTACTCCATTGTTATCAAATCCAGCAGCTCAAATGTCAATGAAAACTATACTTGATTTCAAAAAAACACCTTTGTATATTGCAAATGATGTAGCTATTGGTGAGACTAGTATGTTTGCAGATTATATTTTTCCTGATGAAGCAATTTGGGAAAGATGGGGAACACCACATACTCCTCCATCAACAGTAACTAAAATGTCAAAATTAAGACAACCTACAGTTGAGCCATTAACTGATATGGTAACTGTCTTTGGAGAAAAACAGCATATTGGTTTTGAATCAATGTTATTGGCTATGGCTGAAAAACTTGCACTTCCAGGATATGGAGATGATGGTTTTGGAAAAGGCATGTCATTTAAAAGAAGTGAAGATTGGTATCTTAAATTGGCTGCAAATATAGCTGCTGGTGACCATAAAGGGGATGATTTACCTGAAGCAGATGAAAACGAAATCAAACTTTTTAAAGAAGCAAGAAGACATATGAGCTCAGATGAATTTAATTATTCAAGATGGGAAAAAGCTTGTATTGATGCAAATGGTAAAAATTGGTTTAAAAAGACTATTTACTTACTAAATCGTGGAGCTAGAGGTGAAGATTATTCAAAATATACAAAAAATGTAGATAGTAGTGATAAAATCTTACATAAATTTGGAAAAATGTTTAATTTTTATTGTGAAAAAGTTGCCAATACTAGACATAGTTTTACAGGTAAAAAGTTCAGCGGGATTAGTGAGTATAATCATGTTTATGATTATGCTGGAAAGAAAGTTGTTGGAAGTTCAGCTTATCCATTAAAATCTATTACATATAAGCCAATTACTGGTGGACAAGCAAGAACACAAGCAGTTGATTATTGGTTGCAAGCAATTATGCCAGAGAATACTATCGACTTAAATACTCAAACCGCATTGGAAATGGGATTTAAAGATGGTGATATGGTAAAAATGGTTTCAGCTGATAATCCTGAGGGAAATTGGGATTTAGGTCCATCTGGTAAAAAAGCGATGATTGGAAAATTAAGAACCGTAGAAGGTTTAAGACCAGGTGTTGTGTGTGCTTCTTGGAGTTTTGGTCACTGGGCATATTGTGCTAGAGATATAACAGTTGATGGTAAAGTCATTAAAGGAGAAAAATCAAGAGAGAGTGGAGTTTGTACAAATGCTGCTCTAACAGTTGATAGTGGATTGAAAAACTCAACACTTGAAGACCTAATAGGTGGCTCTGCAGTTTTCTATGATTCTTTCGTAGGACTTGTAAAAGCTTAATACATACAGTATGCCAAGAAAATAGCTCTTGGCATACTCTTCTAAAGGATTTACAGTTATGAAAATTATACATAAATATTTATCCGTTTTTCTTATATTATCATTTATATCTATATTAGTAGCAAAAGAGATAACAATACCACAAATTATGAAATCAAATATAATAAAACAGTATGATGGTGAAGAGATTGAATTTTTATCTATAAAAAAAGTCAGTGCTTCAAAATACTCAATAATTATTCAGACAGAATTTGGAAAAGATAAAGTAGTTATAAATAAAAAAGGTAAAATTCTTAGTATAAGTGAATATCTTGAAGGACTAGACCCAAGTGGGGGTTGTTAAATTGAAATATTTTATATGGAATTTTATTTTAATAACTAGTATGTTCTCTTCAGTTATTACAGTATGTCAAGATTGTCATGGAAAAAATTTTGAAAATAGAGCTTTAGGTAGATCAAAAATAGTTAAGAATATGAGTAAAAAAGACATCGTAGAAGCATTAAAAAATTTTAAAAATTCTAAATCAATTATGAAGAGTTATTCTTCAAGATTAAATGATAAGCAAATCAGACAGATAGCTGATATA
>CAZIAJ010000106.1:0-7226 GCA_964537565.1 uncultured Sulfurospirillum sp. | reverse complement strand
CAGATGAAGTTTACTCAGTATATCCTTTTATAGATATTTTTAATAAAATGATTATAGTAGATACTTATTCAGGATATTTTAGTACAATACTTATTTTAGGTGCAATTTTAACTATACTTATTGGTCTTCACTATCTTGAAAGACATAAAGAATTTACTGTAGAATTTTTTTCACTTTTTCTTTTTTCAGTTTTTGGAATGATGCTTTTAGTTCATGCCAATGAGCTTATAACAGCTTTTGTTTCTCTAGAAATTACTTCTTTATCACTGTATGTAATGATTGGTTTTGAAAAGGTAATAGATAGAAGAGTTGAAGCAAGTTATAAATACTTGGTTTTAGGATCACTTGCTGGAGTCTTTTTTCTATTAGGAACAGCATTTATATATGGGGCAACAGGAACTACAACATTAGGAACTATAGGAGATTTATCGTTAAATACTTTTACTGCTAATATACCTCTTTTGATGATTGGTGCTACAATGGTTTTGATTACTTTTCTTTTCAAAATTACGGCTTTTCCTTTCCAAAGTTGGGCATTAGATGTATATGATGGAGCACCTCTTCCTGTAACTGCTTATATGGCAGCAACATTTAAAGCAGCTATTTTTGGTTTTATTTTAAGACTGTTTATTGTGGACTTTGATTTGGTTCATGATTTTTGGGACGAAGCACTTGTTTATATCATTATACTAACTTTGGCATATGGTAGTTTTTTAGCAATTATACAAAAATCTTTAAAAAGAATGCTTGTGGCATCAAGTATAGTTCATACCGGTTATCTATTAATAGCTTTTACATCTATAAGTGCCTTAGGAGAAAGTGCTGCAAGTTCTATTATATTTTATCTTGTAGCATATTTTTTATCAGCTGTAGGTGCATTTGGTCTTATTGCTTATATATCTTCTGATGATCACCTTAGAGTTACTTATGATGATTATAGAGGTTTTGCAAAGATTAGACCATATATGGCAGCTATGCTTAGTATTTTTATGCTTTCTTTGGCAGGAATCCCTTCAACTATAGGTTTTATTGGTAAGTTTTATATCTTTACCGGAGCAATAGAATCAGGTAATACTATTTTAGCAGTTGTAGCTATAATAGCTACATTTATATCTGTATATTACTACTTTAAGCTTATAGCTGTAATGTATTTTTATAAAAGTGCAGAGATGACTGATGTACCACCTTTAAAAGGTGTAGCACCATTGGTTATAGCAGTTATTGCGATTGCTATTGTATGGGGTGGTGTTGGTAATACACTTGTCGCATATTTTCCTGGAGTCGATTTTTTAATTGATATGGCAAAATTATCTTATGAATCTCTATTTATAGGATAGAATATTATAGTTAAAGCCTCATTAAGGCTTTAACTATTTACTGTAAGAGGGGCAACAAGCAAATAGTTCGCTTAATGCTTGTTTATCTTTAATTTCAAAATTATTTTTATCATAATATATGATTCCATCAGCCTGTAATTTTTTTAGATTTCTTGAAAATGTTTCTGGTGCCATATTTAATATTTCAGCTATCTTATACTTTTTTAGTTTTGAAAAAAGTTCATGGTTTTCAAAAATAAGTCCTGCCAATTTTTGCATAGAAGTTTGTTGCATGTTTGTATTCATTAGTTGTTTTACTTTTGTAACAAGTTGCATAATTATACCAAGCGCAATATTTGGATCTCTTAAAAAGTGTTTTTCAAATTCATCAAATGATACAACGAGTATACTAGCATGTGTTTCACATTCTGCACTTATTTGATGAGGTGTTCTTTGTAGTGTAGCTGCTTCACCTATAAGAGTTTGTGAGTAATAATAACTAAGTATATTGATATTGTCATTTTTATCGTATCTATATAGTTTTACAAGACCATCTAGCAAAAAGTAGAGATTTTTAGGCTCATCTCCTTCATAAAATAGTATATTCCCTGGTTGAAAGTTTTTAATATTGCTTATTTCATCAAGTTTTTTTAGCTGTTTATTATCAAGTGAGCCAAATAGACATATCTCTTTTAATCTTTCTTGCATAGGTTATAAAACTCATCCCTAAATTTTGTGATATAACTATTGGCAATAAATGCAACAGATGGAGCAAATACACAGATAGTTTTTCCATTTAGCATTTCACAGGCATCAAGAATTGTATCAAAATCAGCTTCAGTTCCTTCACCACGCAGAAGTTTACCTAAAATTTTATCTACCCAACCACAACCTTCACGGCATGGTGTACATTGTCCACAGCTTTCATGATGATAAAATTCAAAAAGGTTTTTCATTACTTCTGGCATAAAAGTATCTTCATCCATAACTATTATACCACCAGTTCCAAGACTTGAACCATGTTTTCTTAGTGATTCGTAATCAAGAGTTATATCTTCTATCTCATCAGCTCGTAAGACATGACAAGATGAACCACCTGGTATTAGTGCTTTTAGTTTTTTACCACCTTTTACACCACCACCAATCTCTTCTAAAAAATCTTTCATTTTAACACCAAATGGAAGCTCATAAATACCTGGGTTTTCGATATGTCCACTTATACCAAACAACATAGTTCCTGGACTTGATTCAGTTCCATAAGCTCTATAAGCTTCGTAACCATTGTTTATAATATATGGAACACTTGCTATAGTTTCTACATTATTTACAACAGTAGGGCCTCCAAAAAACCATTCTGGTTCTTTTTGTTGAGGCTTTAGTCTTGGATGTCCACGTTTCCCTTCAAGTGATTCTAAAAGGGCACTCTTCTCACCACAGATATATGCTCCAGCACCACGATGAACAGTAATATCAAGCTTATAGTCAAATCCAGCAATTTTTTCACCTAAATAGCCAGCTTCATAAGCTTCTTCTATAGCTTCATTAAGTCTTTTTGCCCAAAATACATATTCTCCACGTATATAGATATATGCGCTATGTGCTCCAATGGCATAAGATGAATTTATAATACCCTCTATAAGAAGATGAGGGTCATATTCCATAATTTGTCTATCTTTAAAAGTTCCTGGTTCACTCTCATCCGCATTTACTACTAGATATGATGGTTTAGGGTGGTCTTTTCGAGGAAAGTTTGCTTCGCAATCTCTATTCTCTACTTTTGGCATAAGCTTCCACTTATCACCAGTCGGAGCACCACCTCCACCTTTTCCTCTAAGTCCACTTTTTGCAACTTCCTCGGTTACATCATCAGGATTCATAGAAAAAAGTTTTTTTAGTGAGCTATATCTATCATGTTTAATAGCAACTTCTAATTTGTGTGAATCTTCTATATCGAAGTTTTTACTTACTATGCGTACTATCATAACTCATCCAACATTTTATCTATTTTTTCTATAGTTAAATCACCAATATAATCATCGTTAAAACTCATAGCTGGTGCTTCTCCACATGCCCCTAAACACTCTACTTCTGTAAGAGTGAACTTCATATCTTTAGTAGTTTCCCCAAAGTTAATACCTAATTTTTTTGTAAGATGAGAGCGTATTTTCTCACTTCCACAAAGCTTGCAAGATAACGTTTTACACACTTGTATATGATACTTTCCTACAGGTTTTAGATTAAACATTGTATAAAAAGATGCGATACTCTGTATATCCATAGGTGATGTTTCAAGTTTATCAGCTATATATACCATAGCTTCTTGGCTTATCCAGCCTTCTTGATATTGAACCATCCAAAGAGATGGTAGTGAAAGTGATGCTTTATCAGGATACCTCTCTAAAAGTTTATTAAATTTTTCTTCATTTTCTTTATTAAATTTAAACTCACTCATCTATCTAACTCCCCAGCGATGATATTTAAGCTTCCTAAGCTCAAAACAGAGTCAGCTATCATTCCACCTTCAAGCATACTTGGCAGTGCAGACATAGCTGGAAAACAAGGTGGTCTAACCTTTACTTTATAAGGTGTTCCACTGCCATCACTTACTATAAAAAATCCAAGTTCCCCATTTGCAGCTTCTATAGCTCCATAGTACTCTTTTGAAGGGACACAAACACCATCTATAGTAAGTTTAAATTGGTTCATAAGACCTTCTATATTGTTATAAACATTTTGCTTTTTAGGTAGTGCTATTGCTCTATTATTTACTATAATATCTCCAATAGGAAGCATTTTCATAGATTGGTGAATGATACTGATACTTTGTCTTATCTCTTCAAATCTAACCATCATCCTATCGTATACATCTCCTACGCTTCCAACAGCAATATCAAAATCAAGGGCTTCGTAAAAGTAGTAAGGATTAGTTTTTCTTAAATCGTATGGGACTCCACTAGCTCTTAAGTTTGGTCCTGTAAAACCATTGTTTATAGCTTGTTCAGCAGTTACTATACCTATGTTTTGACTTCTGTCATGAAAAATTCTATTGTGTTCAACAAGACTTAATGTGTCACTCATACCTTGCTCTATCTCTTTGATACAACTTTTTAAATCATCTTCAAACCCATCATAAAAATCATGAGCAACTCCACCAATTCTCATGTATGAGTTAGTAAGTCTTGCTCCTGTGAGTTTTGAAAGAAGGTCATATACTGCTTCTCTTGGATTATAAAGGTACCAATAGTTTGTAAGAGCACCCATATCAACTAAACCTGCAGCTAAACATACAAGGTGATCTATTATTCGAGATAGTTCTCCTATTATAACCCTTATAAATTGTGCACGTTCAGGTATGGTAACACCAAGTATTCCCTCTACTGTGTGAGCAAATGCTATATTGTTTAGTATTGCTGAACAGTAGTTTAGTCTATCTGTATATGGTATGATTTGATTGTATGTATGGTTTTCACACGATTTTTCAAAACCACGATGAAGATAGCCTATTTCACTAACAGCTCCTACTATGGTTTCTCCATCAAGTGCTACAAAACTTCTTATAGTTCCATGACTTGCTGGGTGAGCAGGACCTAGGTTTAAAAACATTAAATCGCTATGAGATTTATATCCTTTTTTATCTAAAATAGGTATCATTTCATCCATTAAATCATCTGTTTTTGTACAGAGTTGACCTTTTGTTATTGGGTAATCTTTTCTTAAAGGATGACCTTGAAATTCTTTGTGATTTAGAATTCTCTTAAGATTTGGGTGGTTTAAAAATTTTATACCATATTGATCCCAAACTTCACGTTCAGCCCAGTTTGCAGCAAAAAATAGATCAGAGATACTATCTACTTGTAGTTGACCATCTTCATTATCAATAAAAGTTTTTAATATAATACTATTTTTAAACTCTCTATTTCTGAGTATATAAATTACTGCAAATCTAGATTTTGTAGGTCTATTTAACTTTGAGTAGTCTACTGCTGTAATATCTGCTAAAAAGTGAAATCCATCTTCTTCTTTAAGGCATTTTATCATAGATTTTATAGACTTTGGGTCTACAATATAAATTTCATTTTCATCTTTATTATAAAGGCCTTCAAATTTTTTTTTAAAACAGCTAAGCATCTAGTCGTCCTTTAAAGTCACTATTTACTCTATCTTTTACTATTGATTCCTCTTTTTTCTGTTTTTCTTGAATTTGCATAAGTGCATCTATAAGAGCTTCAGGACGAGGTGGGCAGCCAGCTACATATACATCAACAGGGATGATTGAATCTATACCTTGAAGAGTTGTGTAGTTATCATAAAAACCACCACTACAAGCACAGGCTCCCATGCTAACAACCCATTTTGGTTCTGGCATTTGATCATATATTTTTTTTAATATAGGAGCTTGTTTATAAGTAATAGTTCCAGCTACAATCATAAGATCTGCTTGACGAGGTGAAAACCTTACAACTTCTGCGCCAAATCTAGAGATATCAAATTTACTTGAAGCTACACTCATAAACTCAATTGCACAACATGCTGTTCCAAAAATGTAAGGCCACATTGAGGATTCACGTGCCCAACTTATTGCACTATCTAATTTTGTGGTGACAACACTATCACCAAAAATTGCTTCTGCTCCTACTGCCATTTAAGCGCCCCTATGCGGTATACATATATAAGGCCAGCAACAAGAAGTCCCATAAAAGTAAACATCTCTCCCAACCCAAAAAAGCCAAGTTCTCGTATGTTTACAGCCCATGGAAACATAAATATGATTTCCACATCAAACAATACAAAAAGTATAGCAACTAAATAAAATTTGACACTAAAACGGCTATCACATCCGCCTATAGGGTTTGTGATACCGCTTTCATATGAAAGATTCTTCTGTCTATTACCTTGTGTATTGGGACCAAGCTTTTTTGATAAAACAAAAAGCGTAGGTATTACAGTAACCAACACAACTATAATAGACGAAGCAAGAATTAATTCGAGTGACACAAGCGTACCTCTCTTTTAAGATTTTGTATAATAGTACCCTATAAAGGTTGAAACGAAAGTAAATATTTTACATCAAATAAACTTCTAAGAGAAGTTTGAATATAATAATTTTTACAATAGACATTTTGTATAATTCCTCTAAGACTAAAAAGAATTATACAAAAAGTCTAAAAAGAGAGATGAATGAAAAAAATATTTTTATTGTTATTTATAGTTATGAGCTTGTATGCAAATACAGTTGTGGATATATATAGAGAAGATGGTATAGGTGCAGTTGAAACATATATAAAAGAGCAATTACAATCTAAAGAGTATTGGAATAAAGAGTTAAAAAATATTGATTTAAGATATGGTTACTATGAAAATTTAGATTCACTTTTAATAGCAAACAAAAAATCTAAAGAGTTGACAATTTATCAAGTCAAAGATATGAGACTTAAACTTTTAGAAAAGTATAAAAATGTAATAGTTGGCGCAGACGGGGACAAGTTTAAAGAGGGTGATCTTAAAACTCCTTTAGGTGTATATTCTTTAAGAAAGAGATTTATTCCAAAAGATCCTTTTTATGGACCTTTAGCTTTTGTTTTGTCCTATCCAAACACTTATGATAGAGTTCAAGGTAAAAATGGACACGGTATTTGGATACATGGCTCACCTTTAGATGGTAGTGATAGAAACCCAATGAGTAAGGGATGTATAGTTCTTGATAATGATATAATTGGACTTTTAGATAAAAATATAAATTATAAGAAAAGCATTGTTTTAGTTAGTGAATATGGCATGAAAAAGGTTGATAAATTTGAAATAAGTACTATTTTATCAGAACTTTTTAGATGGAAAAATGCTTGGAAAAATAGTGATATAGAGACTTACCTTAGTTTTTATGACGATAATTTTAAGCGCTATGATGGCATG
>CAZIAJ010000105.1:0-7236 GCA_964537565.1 uncultured Sulfurospirillum sp. | reverse complement strand
ATTGATAATGGTTTCAAAGAAGTGTCTATGAATTATTTTGAGAGTGCAGTACAACTTTTTCCTCACGATAAAAAATTATTACAATTAGTAAAAAAAGTAGAAAGTTGATAGTAACATTAAATATAAAAAATGATTTTAATCAAATCACAGATGATTCCACACAATGTACTGAAAAAACGGCATTTATTTTAACAAAACAAAATAAGAAATATTTAGATAGTGTTAAATGTAAAATAATAACTCCTAAAGAGTGTGCTGAGCTTCTTGGTATAAAAAACAAGATAAAAACAATAGGTATAACTGGAACAAATGGCAAAACAACAACAGCTGCAGCTATATATTCAATACTTTTAGATTTAGATAAAAAAGTAGCTTTTCAAGGAACAAGAGGTTATTTTATAAATGAAAAAAGATATAAAGCTAAAAGTTTAACTACTCCTCCTATTTTACAAACAATGTCAAATATAAAAACAGCTATTGATGAAGGATGTGAGTATTTTATAATGGAAGTTAGCTCTCATGCAATTGAGCAAAAACGTATAGAAGGTTTAGACTTCGCACTTAAAATTTTTACTAATGTAACTCAAGACCATTTAGATTATCATGGAACAATTGATGCCTATATAGCTATAAAGAGTAAATTTTTTGATGATGAAACTCCAAAACTGATAAACAAAGATGATGGAAAAATACGTTTTAATAGAAAAAACTGTATGACATATGGAGCAGATAACCCTTCTACTTATAAGATAGCAGCATACTCTTTAAAAGATGGAGTTAGTGCAGTTTTACAAAAATTTGATAAAATGTATGATTTTTATTCACCTTTACATGGATTTTTCAATCTTTATAATGTATTAGCAGCTATTAGTGCAGTTGATATGCTAGAAGTTGCACCTATAGAGCAAATATGTAAAGCAGTTGAAAATTTTGGTGGTGTTGAGGGTCGTATGGAAGTTGTAAGTACTAACCCACTTGTTATAGTAGATTTTGCTCATACTCCAGACGGTATGGATAAGGTTTTAGATGCACTTAAAGATAAAAATATTGTAGTAGTTTTTGGTGCAGGTGGAGATAGAGATAAAAATAAAAGACCAAAAATGGGAAATATCGCCAACAGATATGCAAAAAAAGTAATAGTAACAAGTGATAATCCTAGAAGTGAAGATCCAAATGAAATAATAAAAGACATTGTTGCTGGAATAAATGATAAAAGTTCTTTACATGTAGAAGTTGATAGAGAAGAAGCGATAAAATATGCCTTACATGTAAAGCAAGAAAATGAGATAATTGTCATATTAGGTAAGGGTGATGAGACTTATCAAGAAGTAAGAGGAGAGAAGATTCCTTTCGATGATCGCAAAATAGTTAGAAAGCTATTAACATAATTTTTTCAGCTAAAAACTATATCTTTTTGATACAATTCAGACAAAATTAGTATGAAAAAAGGATAACAATATGGGAATTCCTCAACCAGCATTTTATATATTTAAGTGTGAGCAAAGTTCACCACCAGGTATGCCAAAGCCTAGTTGTGTAAATGCACAAACAAGAGAACTTTATCAGTATATGGCAAATAAGTTAATGACGATGGGTATTACTACAACAGTTCATCCAATAAGAACAGCATGCTTAAATCGTTGCCAAATGGGTCCTGTTATGTTAATAGAACCAGGTCATCATATGTATATTGGACTTACTAAGGAAAAAATAGATAAAATAATAGATGAACATATCATTAAAGGCAATCCCGTTAAGGAGTATATTATTCCTGATGAGTATTGGGATGAGGCAATAAGCCCTGCTAAGATGATGGAAATGGGACAAGGATAAAGGTAATAAAAATGACATTTGAGATGTTATATGGAAAAATTCACAGAGCAACAGTAACAGATGCAAATCTAAATTATGTAGGCTCTATTACAATAGACAAAGATCTTATGGACGCTTCAAAGTTAGTAGTAGGTCAGAAAGTAGAGATAGTCAATATCAATAATGGTGAGAGATTTAGTACTTACGTAATAGAGGGCAAAAGAGGTAAAAAAGATATTTGTTTAAATGGTGCGGCTGCTAGAAAAGCTGAAATTGGTGATAGAATTATTATCATTGCGTATGCAGATATGAATGAAAAAGAGAGAGTAGAGTTTAAACCACACGTTGTTTTAGTAGATGAAAATAACAATATTGATGAGATAAGAGATTTTATTTAATGATTAGGAAATAGTTGATGTTTGAAGGTATGGATTTTTCAAAGATGGGTGAGATGCTTCAAGAAGCACAAAAAAATGCTCAAAAAATGCAAGAAGAAGCAAAAGGCAAAGTATATACTGCAAAAAGTGGTGGTGGATTAGTAAGCATTAGTATTACAGGAGAGGGAGAAGTGAACGATATAACTATAGATGACTCTCTTTTAAGTGATAAAGAGTCTTTACAAATTCTTCTTATTAGTGCTACAAATGATGCAATAAAGATGGTAGAAGATAGTAAAAAATTGGCAGCTTCTCAAATGCTTCAAGGCATGGGTGGTTTCGGTAAATAAGGACTATATATGATACGTTTGGTTATTTCTTTTTTTTTAATTTTTCAAGTTGCAAACTCTGCTAATTTTACATTTCCTGATTTTAGGCAGTGTTATACGAAAAATAAGCAATCATTTGTCTATTTTGGTGATGTAAGAGCAGTTGCAGTTACTAAACACTTGGCAGTTGCTTATTCACAAACTAAGCCAAAGGTTCCTTTTGTAAAGTTTGATCCTTTTTTAAATCTTTATCTTTTTAGTTCAAAAAAAACTCTTAAACCAATACATCTTAAGAGTACCAAATTTCTAAAACTTGGAGAGTGGATAGCTGGTATGGATGATACATCTTTATATGCTGGAAATTTTGCAAAGAGTGGGGATGTTTTAGATAGTTTTTATTTACAAAATGCAAAACTTGATGAAAACAGTATAATCTCTTGTTTATGTTGCGAAGTTTATGGTCTTGGTATTGGAGCAGGGTCTTTTATCGGAAGTGAATATATAAAAAGATTTATAAACATAAAAGAGATTTATTATGGAGATATTGGTGCAAGATTTGAAAAACATGCAAATGATTTCATAGTTAAAAGTATAGATCCATTTTATGTTAATCAACTTCTTAATGTTGATGATAAAATTTTAAAAATTAATGGTAAAAAAGTTACTTCATTGAAGCAACTTAATCAAACAGTACTGTTTGCAAAACCCAAAAGTATAATAATAATAGAGCTTTTAAGAGGTAAAAATATATTAAAAAGAAGCTTAGTAGTTCGCTCACGCATTGGTGGAGGCTACTTAAGTGACTCATTTTTAGAGAAAAAAGGTATATTTTTTGATGATAATATGAAAATAAATAAAATATCAAAAAAAAGTTTTGCTAAAAGAAGTGGTCTACATGTAGGAGATAAACTCATACAGATAGACCAAAAAAAAATAAAGAATCAAAATGATGTAAAAGAGTATCTATCAAGTATCAAGTTAAAAGAAGTACATCTCCTTTTTGATAGAAATGATTTTCAATTTTTTGTAAAAGTTGAATTTTAATGATATTAAAGTTTGAGAAATTTTTAAAAGAAAATCTTCCAACAGTTGAAAGTTTTCATCCAAACTTTAATCAAGCATTGAGTGAAATGTTAGATGCTGGTGGAAAGAGATTTCGTCCACTACTTCTTTTGAGTGTAGTAGAGAGTTCAACGCCATTATTGGTGGAAAATGCTATGCATATTGCATTGGCTATTGAGATGCTTCATACTTATTCTCTTATTCATGATGATTTACCTACGATGGACGATGCAGATTTAAGACGTGGACATCCTACTTTGCATATAACATATGATGAAGTAACAGCTATATTAGTAGGAGATGCTTTAAATACACACGCTTTTTATATGATTGCAAATGCACCTTTAAGTGATGAGATAAAAGTAAAACTAACTTCTATTTTAGCACGTGATGGTGGGATAAGTGGCATGATAATAGGTCAAGCTATTGATTGTAGATTTGAAAATAAAAAGATAAGTTTAGAAGAGTTAAAGTTTTTACATATAAACAAAACAGCAAAACTTATAGCAGCTTCACTTCTTATGGGAGCAGTTATAAGTGGATTAGATGATGATAAACAAAAGACAATTTATGATTTTGGTTTGAAGCTTGGACTACTGTTTCAAATTCAAGATGATATCATAGATGCGACACTTTCAAGCGATGAAGCAGGAAAACCAACAGGTAATGACGGACATAAAAATTCATTTGTAAATTTGTTGGGAATAGATGGTGCAGATAATGAGAAAAGTAGACTCATAAAAGAGTTAAACGATGATACAAATAGGCTAGATGAGAATTTAGCAAAAATGTTACAAAAAATTATTAGTGATTATTTTAAAGGATAAAAAGTGGAAGATAAGTTGATGTTGCAAAAACAAGCTGATACGATTAGATTTTTATGTGCCGATATGGTTCAACAAGCAAATAGTGGTCACCCAGGAGCTCCTATGGGACTTGCTGATATAGTGACAGTTTTAAGCCGTCATATCAAGCATAATCCAAAAGATACAAAATGGTTAAATAGGGATAGATTAGTTTTTAGTGGAGGACATGCTTCTAGTTTAGTTTACTCATTTTTACACCTTAGTGGATATGATTTAAGTTTAGAAGATTTAAAAGAGTTTAGACAACTTGGAAGTAAAACTCCAGGGCACCCTGAGTATGGTGATGTGCCTGGTGTTGAAGTAACAACAGGACCACTAGGTCAAGGAATTACAAATGCAGTTGGTTTTGCTATGGCGGCAAAGTATGCTGGAAATATTTTAAATAGTGATAAATCGACTATAATTGACCATAAAGTTTATTGTCTTTGTGGTGATGGAGATTTGCAAGAGGGTATTAGTTATGAAGCATGTGCATTTGCAGGGCATTTAGGACTTGATAATTTAGTAGTTATTTATGATTCAAATGAAATCACTATCGAAGGTAGTACAAATATTGCTTGGAGTGAAGATGTAAAGCGTAGATTTGAAGCTCAAGGTTGGCAAGTAGCTAGGATTGATGGACATGATTTTGATGAAATTAATGAAGCAATAGAAAATTCAAAAGAAGCAAATAGTCCATTTTTGATTATAGCAGATACGACTATAGCAAAAGGTGCTTGTAAGATGGAGGGCTCACATCACTCACATGGTGCTCCTTTAGGTGATGAAGAGATAGCAAACTCTAAGAAAAAAGCTGGATTTGATGAAAATAAAAAGTTTTTTGTTCCTGAAGATGTAAAGGCAAGATTTGAGTGTGCAGTTGAAAAAGGTGATTTAGCACAGTCTCAATGGAATAAGATGATAGAAAATGATCTCAATGATGAACAAAAAAATCTTCTTAACTCTCTTTTAAATCCTCAGTTAGATAAAATTGAGTACCCAACTTATGAAGATGGAAAAGGTGTTGCAACTCGTGATAGTAATGGAGAGATTTTAAATGCAATTGCTAAAGCAGTTCCTGGTTTTATTGGTGGAAGTGCAGACCTTGGTCCTTCAAACAAAAGTGAGCTAAAGGGTATGGGTGATTTTCCTTGTGGAAGAAATATTCACTTTGGTATTCGTGAACACTCTATGGCTGCAATTACAAACTCATTTGCTCTTTATGGGCTTTTTATCCCTTTTTCAGCTACATTTTTTATCTTTAGTGATTATTTAAAACCAGCAGCTCGTTTGAGTGCGTTAATGAGCCTTAAAAACTTCTATGTCTGGACTCATGATAGTATTGGTGTTGGAGAAGATGGACCAACTCATCAACCAATCGAGCAACTTAGTCAATACAGAGCCTTACCAAACTTCTACACATACCGTCCAGCAGATGCAACAGAAAATGTAAAATCTTGGAAAAAAGCACTTAGCATGAACGCTCCAGCATCTTTTGTATGCTCTCGTCAAAAACTACAAGTTTTAAAAGACAAAAGAGAGATAGGTGATGTTGAAAATGGTGGTTACTTGCTCACAAAAAGAGAGAATGCAACTCTAACACTAATAGCAAGTGGGAGTGAAGTTTATCCATGTCTTAGAGCTGCTTGTGCTTTAGAAAAACTAGGAATTAATGCAAATATAGTTAGTGTTCCTTGTTTTGATTTACTAATTGAGCAAGATAAAGCATATATAGATTCTATTATAGATCCAAAAACAAAAGTTCTTGCCGTAGAAGCAGGAGCAGGGACAGAGTGGTATAGATTTGCAGATGAGGTTATATGTATGACTCGTTTTGGAGCTTCAAGTCCAGCTGATAAACTTTTCAAAAAGTTTGGTTTTACTGAATCAAACATAACTAAAAAAGCGTGTGAGTTAGTTGGAGTAGATTATAAAGACAATGGAAGCTGTGAGGCGTGATAAAAGCAGTAATTTTTGATTTAGATGGTACTTTGCTAGATACACTTGAAGATATTGCAATAAGTTGTAATTTTGTTTTAGAACATTACAATAAAAGTCCTCTTCCTATAGAGGACTATAATCTGATTGTTGGATATGGAGCAGCTCAGCTTTTTAGAGATATTTTACCAGAGCATTCAAGTGAAGAACAAGCTCAAGCTTTAAGTATTTTTGAAAAACATTATGCAAAACAGTTTGATAAAAATACAAAAATCTATGATGATATCAATAAAGTTTTAACTTTTTTACAAGTTAGAGGAATAAAAATGTCAGTTTTATCAAATAAACCAAACTCTTTTACAAAAAAGTGTGTTCTAAAATACTTAAGAGATTGGAAATTTGAGAGAGTCTATGGTATACGAGATGGGATTAAGAGAAAACCTAATGAAGCTGGTGTTTTAGAGATACTTAAAGAGCTTAATATTGAATCAAATGAGACTATTTTTATTGGTGATACAAATATAGATATGAAAACAGCAAAAAATGCAAATATGAATTCAATTGGTGTTTTATGGGGTTTTAGAGATGAGAAAGAGTTAGTGGATAGTGGTGCAACTTATATTGCTAAAACTCCTACAGATATTATAAAAATAGTAGATAATTTATGACAATCTTTGATTCAGTAATTTTGGGTGTTATAGAGGGATTTACAGAGTTTTTACCTGTCTCTTCAACAGGTCACTTGATAGTTGTTAGTCATTTTTTGGGGATTGACCAGACAAATGTAAATAAGGCATTTGAGATTATTATCCAATTTGTTGCTATTTTGGCAGTTATATTTAATTATCAAGATAAATTTTCTATTAAAAAGAT
>CAZIAJ010000104.1:0-7327 GCA_964537565.1 uncultured Sulfurospirillum sp. | reverse complement strand
CATATAAAGATACCAACTTATCTATGGTATAGTAAATATAGTGACTATAATGCAACTGGAGACTGTAGTGAACATCCTTGTTTTATATATACTTATCAGTCACAAAACAATAAAAACAATATAAGTAGTGGAATATTTATAGGCTCAAGCATCGGAGATGACTATAATGCAACTAAGATAAAACGGGGAGTGAAAACTTTTAGATGAGAAAAGGTTTGTCATTAATTGAGCTTATTTTTACTATTGTTATCATCGCTATAGTTTTTACTGTTATTCCTAAAATAGTACTTTCACTAAACAAAGCAGATAGCTTTATAATCCGTCAAGATGCAATGTTCAATGGAATCTCAATGATGAAGATGATTTCAAAGATGCCTTGGGATGAGAATAATACGAACTCAAGAGATATACTTCATGTAAACAGTGGTAACTTTGAGTGTAATAAGACAACTTTTCGTAGAGATGGGGCTTTTGTTGGTAGTAGAACTTGTGAAGAAAATTTGACAGCTAGTCTAATTTTAAATAGATATGGAGCAGATATCAATTATACTGAAAATGATATAGGAGATTTTAATAATACCTTAGTAGAAGTTAATTTATCTACTAAGCCTATTTATGATTTAAATATATCTGTTGCTTACACTTTAGATGATAATTCTACTGTATTTAAGTATGATTACCCCAATAAGAGAGTCTCTATTTACTTAAATAATTCTATTGTTCAAAATTTAGATACCAATACTTCAAATCTAAAAAAAATAACAATCCAAGTTAGTTATAATGGCAATAGAGGAGAAAGAAAGCATTTAACACAATTTAACTACACATCATCAAATATAGGTCAGATGATACTAAACAAAAGGTCATGGTAATGAAAAAGCAAGGTTTTACTATGGTTGAGATGATAGTAGTTATTGTGATTATAGGGATTTTGAGTGCTGGTACTTTTATCTCTTTAAAACATCTATATCAAAGAGTAGCAAAATCAAAAGCTTTGAGTGAACTCTCTTTTGATTCACAACTTATAGTTGACCAAGTAGCAGCTTTGCTTTATGATAGAGTTCCAAAAAAAGTCTGGGGATATATAAATAAAGATTCAAATAAAACATCTATATATGAGATAGAAGATAATAGTTTAAAGATATTGGAGTGGTACGGAACTGCTAATGAATATTTAAAAGCTGGTTATTATAGTGGTTTTGTTGATATGGATGCATCAGATAGAAATACTAGTAGATTAAAAACATTTAGTAATGCTATATCAATTGATAAGTTCCAAAATAGTGCAAAATTTGCTTTAGTTTTTGCTGGAACTTTTGATGAGGGTGCAGATGAATATAATGCAACTATAAATACTAATGATATAAACCTATCAATAAGACCAAATGAGATATATGAGAAGTATTATATTGTAGATAGTGCATATTCAATAGCAAGAGGAAAAGATATAAATATTTCTACATGTAGTGATAATAGTCAGAAAATGTATGAAAATGGACTATACCTTTTTTATAATTATCACCCATGGAGAGGTGAAAAATTTTGTCAAGATGGCAATGTAACAATTCTCTCAAAAGAGTCAAAAGGCTTTGAAGTTGGACTTATAAATGATAGTATGTACTTTAATATTACACTGTCTCGCCATATAAAAGGCATGGATAACAACATAACTATATCAAAACAAAAGGTGGTGTTTTGATGCGTAGTGGATTTGGGATAATTCAGGCTTTGTTAGTTATAGTTTTGATAAGTGGTATTATGATGATTGCTATGAAGTATGCAACTGTCGCGGTAAAACAGACAAAAGATTTGTACATAAAAGAGAGTGCAGAGCTTTTTATGGATAGTGCAGTTGAGTTGACTTTGTTGGCTATACAAGGTTATGAGAGAAGCTCAGGATGTTTACATGAAGTAAATATAACTTCAAGTGATAATAGATTTACTGCTGATATAAATATTTCAAAATATTATTTATATGAAAATCCATATAATTGTGATAGAAATCAAACAATAACAACAGAAGATTCACATGGTTTTGTTATGCTTGAAGTCACAGTAGAGACAAACTCAACCCACCCAAAAAATGCAAAGAAAAAAATAAAACTAACAAGAAGGACACTACAAAGACCATGAGAAGTAATAATATTAAATGTTTAATATTAAATGATGAATTAAAAAATTCAAAATTCAACACTCAAAATTTAATATTACCACGTAGTGGATTCTCTATGATAGAAGTTATTTTTGTTATATTACTTATGGGAATATTAGCTTCTATAGGAGGTAATCTACTTCCAGACAATAGACTTCTTCAATACACAAATGAAGTCACAATGAAGATAAAAGAGACTCAAAAAAATGCTATTGGCAATGATATAAATGGTTTTGGAGCATTATGGAGTCAAGAGAGTAATACAACCTGTATAACCTTAGATAACTCTTTACATGTAAAAGGAACTACTAAGATATGTTTTGATGAATATGGAAGACCATACGATACTGCATTGGCACAACTCTTGCTTGTAAAAAAGGATATAAATGTTACATATGATGGGAGTTATAAGACAATTTCAGTTTTTCCAATGTCAGGTTATGTTACACTAAATAACTAATAAAAACACTAAGGTTTTGTATGGCTAATACAGGCGCACTTACTTATATAGATCCATTTGATAATATACTTATCACTTATGATGGTAAATCTTTTGGCAATAGATTTGACAAAAAATCTTTTATAGGCTCACGCTTATCTTATAGTGATGTTATTTTACATAGTTTCAAAGTTCCAGATAGTATGAGTGAAGATGAGCTTAAGACTAATGTAGAGATAAAGATGTATGATGATGCAGGTTTGGATTTACAGAAAAAGTATAAGATATCTTATATTAAAAAAGAGCTAGATTTCGAAGAAAGTATTCTCATTGAAGCATTTGCTATAGAAGTTGTTAGAATAGATGACTTTTTACTCACTGTATTAAATAAAACTAAACATGTAGATTTTTTAGCTCTTCATTTTCTGTCTTTTTCTACATTTTATAACAATAAGATAATAGAAACAAAAAATGATTTGTTTGTATATATTGATGAACATGAGTCCTTTTTAAGTATCTATAAAGATGGTAATTATTTATCAACAAAATCACTTATTAATCTTGATGAAATAGTTAAAAAACTTGAAATTGCTGGAGTTGATATAACTATAGAAGCTTTAAAAGAGCATCTTTTTACTAAAGGACTTGATAGCTCAACTTATGAGAGAGGAGAAACTATACTTTACAGTGAGCTAGAGTCTATTTTTGCTTCTATGCTTACAAAGATAAATGATATAGTTGTTTACAATAGAAGTGTATTTGGTTTTGAAAAAGTAGATAGAATTTTTCTTAGCATGGAAAATGGGCGTTTAAAAGGTGCAAGAGAGTTTATAAAAAACTTTGGTATGAGTGAGGTTGAAGTACGAGATTTTAACATTTTTAAAAATAAAGAAGATGGTAGTTTCTTTGAAAAGATTGTAACTTCATATATATATGATAAATACGAATCAAAAGATTTTAGACATAATCTGACTATATTTGAGAAAGAACCAGCTTTTTATAAAAAAGAGTCAGGGAAAATTTTACTTACATCATTTTTTATAGTGTTTATAAGTTTGGCATTTTTAGCTTCAATTTGGTTTGAAAATACTCAATTAGAAAAGCAGAAAGACATGCTTCAACAACAGTACGATATTATGAAAAAAACTCAAAATAGATACAAAAAAAAGATAAATGCTGTAAATCAAGAGCTAAAAGAAGTATTAGATAAAAAAGCTGATATGAGTAGAAGAGTAGAAAATATAAAGCTTAGTATAACTCAGCTAGAAAATCTAAGAGATACTAAAAAAGGTTATAGTAGTTTTATACTTGATGTCAATAGACTTTTAAAGAAATACTCACTCTCTACTACCAAAATAACGCTAACAGGAAAAAATAGTATGAGCGTAGAGATTATAGCAGAGTATAGAAAAAGAGACAATATCACTAAATTTATGGAAGATTTGATAAAAAGTGGTTTTATTGGGATAACAACTGATGAGATAAAATTTGACAAAGATATTTATATTAGTAAAATTGAGATTAAAAAATGAAAGCATTAGATAACTACTTAAAAACAGCAGATAAAAATCAGAAATTGATGATATTTGCTTCATTTATTATAGCAGTTGGTTTTTTATTAAATCAGTTTGCTATACCCATGTTAGAACGACAGACTGAACTACAAAATAGTGTCGATACTCTTGAACTTAGTTTAAGTAAAAACAGTACAAATAGACTCAAAAGAGAACTCTCAAAAAAGAGTAAAGAACTTTTGACCAAAAAAGAGGAACTCAATGCTCAAAAAGATGAGATTGACTATGTTATGTCAAATATATATAAAATAAGATATGCATTTTTTGATGATATGCGTTGGGCAAATACTTTAGATAATATTCTTAGATTTAGTGTAGAGAGAAGTTTGAAAATAAATTCACTTAAAAGTAGTGATTTAAAAGATAGTTCAATCAGTATAATCAAACTCAAAAAAAATATAAAGATAGATGGCTCTGGCAGATACAATGATATCTTGGCACTAGTGCAATATATAGAGAATTTTAATACACTTTTAGAGTTTGAGTTGATTGAGATGACTTTAGTAAATGATAGTGTAGAGTTTAGCTTAAATATTAATGCTTATGGAGTTGGATTATGAAAATATTTTTAATACTAAGCATTGTTCTAAGTCTATATGCAGAAGACTTAAAACTAAGAACTGAAAAGCTTATTGTACCTATAGAAAAAAGAGCCATAGTAAAAGTAAAGTATGATCCATTTAAAAAAGGTAAAGAAGTTGTTCAGAAGGTATTTAGTAAAAAAGTACAAGACAATACTTTATATGTTACATCAATTTTAAATAATAGAGTTTTTATAAACTCAAGATGGTATAGAGTGAGCGATAAAGTAAATGGTTATAAAATAATACAGATAAAAGAAGATAGTATTTTGGTGAAAAATAGTAAAAAAGTTTTGAAATTTGGCATAAAAAGAAGAGATAATATAGTGAAAGTAGAGGATAAGTAAATATGAGATTGATTATAGTAAGTCTATTATTAAGTATTTTTTCGTTGAGCTTAAATGCAAACTGTGAAAATAAGTTTTTTTCATTTAGCATAAAAGAGTCTGAAGGACAAAATATAAGCATTATGGATGTTATAGAAAATATCTCAGATGAGTGTAAAATGACTGTTATTTTTGAAGACTCTAGTGTGAAAAAAGTTGTTGAAAAGAAACTAAATTATATAAATGTTAAAGATTATTCGTTAAAAGATCTTTTGGAGTTACTTTTAAGTTATAACAATCTCTTTTATACTCTTTCAAATAATAATAAAGTATTAAAAATTTCTTATATTAAAACAAAATCATATTTTATTGATTATGTAAGTTTTACTCAAAGAAAAAGTACAACAAACAAAGTTATTAAAACTGGTTCTTCTAGTGGAGGTGGAGAAGATTCAACCACTATGGATTTTAGTTCAGATTTTCAGTTTTGGAACAAAATAGAGTCTGAAATTAATGATATATTAAATAGAAATAGTGATGGTAGTCTCTCAAAAGGAGAGGTACTAGTAAATCAAGATGCAGGAATGGTTACTATAAGTGGTACAAAAAAACAACTTAGTCGTGTTGAAATGTATATAAAAAAGATGATGAAAAGATTACATAAAGAGATACTTATAGAAGCTAAGATTGTTGAGGTAATCTATAGTGATGATAAAACAAGTGGAGTAGATTGGAGTAAGTTTGATTTATCTATAAATGGCTCTAGTGATGCAACAAGTAGTGCTATTGGTGGAGTGTATAACAATGGATTTAAAGAACCAAACTATTTAATAGGGTATAATTTTTCTATTGAAGGTTTGATTAGCTTTTTAAAGACTCAAGGTGATGTGAAAATAGTATCAAATCCAAAAGTAATGACTCTAAACAATCAATCAGCAGTTATAAATGTAGGAGAAGAGTTAAACTATAGATATCAAACAGATTCAGTAATAGATGCCAATGGCAATGTATCGGTTAGCTATGATACTGGTTCTACTTTTGTTGGTGTAACATTGGATATAACACCTCAAGTAACAAAAGATGGTTACATTATGCTAAAAATTAATCCAATAGTAAGTGAAATATCAAGTCTCAATGAAGATGTTAATGGTGTTCCATATTTAGCACCAAATATAAAAATAAAACAACTTTCGTCTATAGTAAAAGTAAAAGATGGCAACAAAGTTCTTATAGGAGGACTTATAAGTAAAAATAAAGAGATTAAAAATACAAGTGTGCCTCTGCTCTCTTCAATTCCACTTTTGGGTGGAGCTTTTAAAAGTGATGCTAATACAGTAACAAATAGCGAAATGATTATTGTTCTTATCCCTCATATTGTCAATGGCAAACACAATCCTACCTTAGATGATGTTGATGAGAAGTATAGTAAAGAAGGAAAGTAATGCGGGATTTCGAAAGTGCAGGAGTTCTTTTTCGTGATGATATAAATCCAATGTATTATTTTGATAGTAGTAGCGCAGAGATTGCTAAAAACAAAATAAAAGAGGCAATAGATGAGAGAAATGCTCCTCTTATATTTCTCATAGGAGATCCTGGAGTTGGGAAAAGCTATATTTTAAAACTTTTAAATGAAAAGATGAAAGGTACACAACTTACTATCTTTATAGATCATCCTTTTTTTGATAAAAGAGACTTGTTAAAGCTACTTTATGAAGCAAAAGGAATGGAGTTTGATAGAGATGTAAGTTTCAATACTTTAAAAGATGAGCTTGTAAAAGAGTATAAAGATACTACTCATACTATTTTTATAGATGAAGCACAACTTCTAAATGAAGAACAGTTTGAGCTTATAAGGATTTTGAGTGATACCAAAGTTCTACAGTTTGTTTTGTCTATGCATAAAGAAGAGGGTTCAGATATATTAGAAAAAAAACATTTTAAGTCAAGAACAAAAGTAGTTATAAACTATGGAAAGCTTGATTTTAGTGAAGTTTATAGGTATATACAGAGTTCATTAATATCAAATTCCTACAGTGAGATAGCTTTAATGTTTTCAAAAAATGATGCTAAAAGGATATCAAAATACACAGATGGAAACTTTAGAACAATTAAGAAATTTTTATATGTTTTAATGAAGTTATTAAATTATGCAAAAGTTAATGGCATAAAAAAATATCAAAAACTTCATCCTGATCTATTAATGATGACAGCACTTGATTTGGGGTTGATTTATGACTAATGCAAGGTTTGAAGAC
>CAZIAJ010000103.1:0-7351 GCA_964537565.1 uncultured Sulfurospirillum sp. | reverse complement strand
ATCAAAAAGATAATAATAATGAAGTAGATAATTATCTTACATTTTCAATTGATACTCATTATGTAAAAAATTATAATTTTTTTGCTAGTATGAATTATGATATACAAAATGACTTTTTCAAATCTTGGCAAGTTGGTTGGACAATGAAAAAGAAGTGTTGGGATTATCGTATAGCATATAGAGAAGAGATCGAACCAAATAGTTCTACTCTAGGTTCAATAAATAAAAGTGGTATTTATTTGACATTTAACTTATACCCAATAGGTGGAATAAGTTATGATTTTACAAAAGAGAATAAAAGTGCCAACTAATTTTTTGTTTGATAATAGGGCAGATGCAACTAGTAAGCTTATTGAAGTTCTTCCAAAAGAAAATATGAAAGAGAGTGATTGCTTAATAGTTTGTATCTCTCCACAAGCTGTGCCTATAGCCAATATTATAGCTGAAAAATTAAATTTAAGTTATGATTTACTTTTTTGTGAGCCTATTTGTGCTCCTAATAATAAAGAGTGCAAGATAGGTATGGTAAGCGAAACAGAAGAGATAGTTTTACATAAAGAGTTAGTAGATGCATTTGAAATAAATTTGGATTTTATATATGGTGAAGCGCATAGGCAATATGAAGAAAAAATATTGCCAAAAGTGTATAAATACAGAAAAGGAGATTTAATTGGAACTTTAGGTGGAAAAAATGTTTTATTAGTAGATGAAGGGTGTGAAACAGGTATGACTGTTATGTCAGCTGTAAAGACAGTTATTAACAGTGGTGCAAAGTCAGTAGCTTATGCTACACCAATACTTTCAGCAGATGTTTCAAAATCATTAGAACCAGTAACAGATGAAATATTTTTTGTGCATAAAGTTTTAAATTTTGTAGATGTAGAGTTTTATTATCAGATGTTAAAAGAGTTAGACACAGATGCAGTGTTAGAGATAATTAGTAATAGTAAAAATTACTTACCGTTCCAAAGGAGAGAATTGAATGGAATATAAAATAGAAGTAAATAACCAAGAAGAGATTTACGATATAGGAAAGGTTGCACGTCAAGCAGCTGGTTCAGTGATGTTAAAGATAAAAGATACAGTGATTTTAGCAGCTGTTTCTAGAGATGAAAATCCAGTAGATGGAAATTTTGTTCCACTTACAGTGCAGTATATTGAAAAAACGTATGCAGCAGGAAGAATTCCTGGTGGATATATAAAAAGAGAAACAAAACCAGGAGATTTTGAGACATTAACATCAAGAGTCATTGATAGAAGTTTAAGACCACTTTTTCCAGATGGATATGCATATCCAACTCAACTTACACTTTTTGTACTTAGTTGCGATCCTGAAGTTGACTTACAAGTTGCTGCTTTAAATGCAGCAAGTGCAGCAATGTATCTATCAGATATACCGATTAATAAAAATGTTGCTGGAGTAAGAGTTGGTTTTATAGATGGAGAGTATGTTGTAAATCCTACAAATAGTGAACTCAAATCTAGCTCTCTTGATCTGTATGTTGCAGGAACAAAAGAGGAGCTTCTTATGATAGAGATGCGCTCAATTGCAACAGATGAGACAATTGATATGCCAATAGCCGCTATTGACCCTATGCTTGATCCAGCTTTAGGAGATAGTATAGTTTCCTCTCACAGTGCAAATGAGTTTGATGAAGATTCAATACTTCAAGCAATAGATGTTGCTCAAAGTGCAATTACAGCTGCAACTACTGCCTATGAAAATACTTTTACTCCTCTTAAAAAAGAAGATGCAGTTCTTGAATACAAATCAGATTTGAAAAATGATTCAATATATGCTTATGTAGAAGAGTTTTATAAAGAAGATGTCAAACTTGCAGTTGAGAAGATGGCAAAGAGTGAAAGAGCAAGAGATTTAGATAATATCATTAAGACAATTATGACTGATGAGACAGCTATAAAAGAAGAGTGGGAAAAAGAGCTTGTTAGTGCTGTTGTAAATGAATACAAAAAGAAAATAGTTCGTGAAATGATAGTATATGAACGAGTAAGGGCTGATGGAAGATCTTTGACAGAAGTAAGACCTATTAGTATTGAGACAAATTTACTTCCTAATGCACATGGTAGCTGCCTTTTTACAAGAGGACAAACTCAAGCACTTGCAATTATCACTTTAGGTGGTGATAAAGATGGTCAAATGTATGAATCGCTGACAAATAAAGGAACTATGACTGATGACTTTATGGTGAACTACAACTTTCCAGGTTTTTCTGTGGGGGAAGCAGGACCACTTAGACCTCCTGGACGTAGAGAGTTAGGTCATGGAAATCTTGCACGTCGTGCATTAGAGCCACTTCTTAGTCCAAATAGACTTCAGACAATTAGATTGGTTTCAGAAATTCTTGAATCAAATGGTTCATCTTCTCAAGCAACAATTTGTGCGGGTTCACTTGGACTTCGTGCTGCTGGAGTTGAAACAAGTAAACTTGTAGCTGGAATTGCTATGGGACTTGTTTTTGAAGGAGATAAGCACGCAGTTCTTACTGATATAATGGGACTTGAAGATCATGATGGAGATATGGACTTTAAAGTAGCAGGAACAAGAGATGGTATTACAGCTCTTCAAATGGATATTAAGCTAGGCGGTGTTTCGAGAGATGTTTTAAAAGAGGCACTTTATCAAGCGAAAGATGGACGTAACCATATTTTAAGTATTATGGAAGAAGCTGATAAAGATATAGAGATAAATAGTGATATTCTTCCTAAGCTTGAGCTTTTTAGTATTGATCCTTCAAAGATAGTTGATATTATCGGTCAAGGTGGAAAAGTTATACGTGAGCTTATCGAGAAGTTTGAAGTATCAATTGATCTTGAGCGTGATAAGGGTGAAGTAAAGATTGCTGGTGGAAGTAAAACAAAAGTTGAAGCTGCAAAAAGTGAAATAATGGATATTGTTAATAAACCATCATTTGGTGGACGTGGTGGAAGAGACAATAGAGGAGGAGGACGTCCTCGTCGTGAAGAGAAGCCTATGCCAAAATTTGCAGAAGGTGAAATACTTGATGGAAAAGTAGTTCGTATTGTAGATTTTGGAGCATTTGTAGAACTTCCAGGTGGTGTTGATGGACTTCTTCATATTTCAAAAATTGCTGATCATAGAGTAGAAAAAGTTAGTGATTACTTAGAAGTTGATCAGCAAGTGAAAGTAAAAATCTTAGAGCAAAATGGTAGAAAAATTGGTCTAGGATTAGAAAAATAGTAAGTTAAACCCAAATTATGCAATAGGAATCACAAAACTAGTACTCATCATTGAGCCTACAGCATTTATAAAAACATTGCATAGTTTGGATTAAAGGGATTTTAACTAAACTTTAGATAAAATCCCAGTCGAAACAAAGTGGTAAGTAGGGACACTATCCGAACGGACTTTGTAAATTTATTTAGGAGAACTTTATGAAAAAAGTTATTTTTTTAATGATAGCAATTGCATCAGCTGCATTTGCTGTTGAAGGTGATGTTAGAACACTAAATGTTGCAAGTGATATGTTTGCATCATATTCAGTACTAGCTGCATCAGTTGGTCTTGGTCTTGCTGCTCTTGGTGGAGCTATTGGTATGGGAAATACTGCTGCTGCAACTATTGCAGGAACTGCACGAAATCCAGGTCTTGGTGGAAAGCTAATGACTACAATGTTTATTGCTCTAGCGATGATTGAAGCACAAGTTATTTATGCACTTGTTGTATCTTTGATTGCACTTTATGCAAACCCATTTATAATGTAATGCAAAGAGGCTGCTTAAAGTAGCCTCTTCCCCCTTTTTTAAATTTAATATTTGTGCGTCAGTGGTGGAATGGTAGACACGCTGCCTTGAGGGGGCAGTGCCTTCACGGGCGTGGAAGTTCAAATCTTCTCTGGCGCACCATACTACAATTTGTAACTTAACTTAAATAAAAACACTTAAAAATTAAATAAAAAGCAAAATTTAAATTTTTTTTTAGTATTATCATGTAATGTCTATTTCGGACATAAATTATCTCAAAAGGGTTAGGTATGAATATTAAGTATTTTAGTAAAATACTATTAGTATTAGCAGTGATTTCTTCATTTGCTATGAATGCAGTTGCTAAAGAAAAAGTTTATAAATGGAAGTTGGCTATGACTTGGCCAAAACAACTTACTCCACTTGCATCTCCTCCACAAAAACTTGCAAAATTGGTAAAAGAGATGTCAAACGGACGTTTTATTATTGATATTCATGATAAAAATAAACATAAAGCGCCACTAGGTGTTTTTGATATGGTTAAGCTTGGACAGTATGAGATGGCACACTCTGGGTCATACTATTGGAAAGGGAAAGACATCAATACTCTTTTCTTTACATCTATGCCTTTTGGTATGAATTATGAAGAGCAGACTTCATGGTTTTACTATGGTGGTGGATTAGAGCTTATGCAAAAAGCTTATGCTAAACACAAAATGTACTCTTTCCCTGGTGGTAACACTGGTGTTCAGATGGGTGGATGGTTTAGAAAAGAAATTAAGACTGTAGATGATTTAAAAGGTCTTAAGATGAGAATTCCTGGTTTTGCTGGAGAGATTATGGCAAAGCTTGGTGTAAAACCAACGAATATACCTGGTGGAGAGCTTTATACAGCATTAGAGCGTGGTACTATTGATGCTCTTGAATGGGTAGGACCTGGTATGGATATTAAAATGGGATTTCATAAAGTTGCACCATATTACTACACAGGATGGCATGAGCCTGCAAGTGAAATGCAGTATATGGTAAACAAAAAAGCTTTTAATAAACTTCCAAAAGATTTACAAACTATCTTAACAGTTGCTATGAAAGAGACAGCATTTGATATGTTTTTTGAAAACTTTGATGCTAGTGTAAATGCTTGGGTAAAAATGAAAAAAGATTATCCAAATATTAAAGTAAAAGAGTTCCCATTACCTGTAATAAAAGCTATGAAAAAAGCAAATGATGACTTGATGGTTGGACTTGAAAAAAGAGGACCTCTTACCAAAGAGATTATAGAGTCTCAAAGAGCATATCTAAAAAAAGCAAGAGCTTGGTCTAAAATGTCTGAGTATCTATACTTAAAAAGTATGTTTGCTATAGAAAAATAGCAAATATTAGTTTTAAAAAGAACTTTCTATAACAAATAATAAAAGGCAGTCTTCTGACTGCCTTTTCTTTCTTCACCCTAACAAAATAACTAAAATTATGCTAAAATATCGCCTTTAATATAAAGGATTATTAATGAAAGTTGCTAGATTTAGCAGGATTGGTTTTATACTAGCTGCTGCAGGAAGTGCAGTGGGATTAGGTAATATATGGAAATTTCCATATATGACAGGAGAGAATGGGGGAGGGGCATTTGTTCTTATTTATCTTCTTACTATTACTCTAATAGGATTATCTTTGTTCATTGCAGAGGTTATTCTTGGTAAAGCGGGCAGAAATGATGTTGTAAGTACATTTGAAAAACTGGCTCCAAAGAATGGGCAAATTTGGAAATATGCTGGTTTTATGATATCTACAGGAGTTTTAATACTAGCTTTTTATACTGTTGTTATTGGTTGGATTATAAAGTATGTTGTAACATCAATAATAAATTTACCAACATCTGTAAAAGAAGCTGGCGATGCATTTGGTGGTATGGTTACTTCAGATGCAACTTCTCAGTTTATCTATTTTAATATAGCATTTTTTATAACTATTTTTATAGTAACTCGTGGTATAAAACAAGGAATTGAAAAAGTAAATCTCGTTTTAATGCCTCTTTTAATAATGATTCTCGTAGCACTATTTTTCTACGCAATGACATTAGATGGTTTTTCACAAGCTGTAAGTTTTCTTTTTGTTCCAGATTGGTCAAAAGTAACAGATACAACAGTCCTAAAAGCAGTTGGACATGCATTTTTTACTCTATCTTTAGGTATGGGAACGATTATGACGTATGCTGCTTCTCTTCCAAAGGAGTCTAATGTACTTAAAGCATCAGTGAGTGTTGCTTTTATAGACACAGCTATTGCTCTTATTGCAGGACTTGTTATATTTTCATTTTTATTTAATGCTGGAGCAGAGCCAAGTGCTGGTCCTGGACTTGTTTTTATCTCTCTTCCTCCAGTATTTTCTGAGTTTGGAGGTTTAGGTAGTATTTTTAGTGTTGCATTTTTTGTAGCATTAGGATTTGCAGGTATCACATCGGCAGTTTCTATTGTTGAGCCTACTATTCTTTATATGACAAGTAGATTTAATTATTCTAGAGCTAAATCACTGTTTATAGTTGGTTCTACCACATATATATTGGGCATAATGGCATTATTATCAAATGTAAAAGAGTTTGCTTCATATGTAACATTTGGTGGTAAAGGAACATTTGATATATTAGACTTTATGAGTTCTTCTATTATGTTACCTCTTGGTGGAATTATTATAGCTGTATTTGTGGGTTATGTTTTAGACCGTTCAAAAGTGTATGCAATGTTAAAAGAGTATATGAATGATACTGTCTTTGCTTTATGGTACTTTTCGATAAAATATTTAGTACCTGTTGCTGTATCTGCAGTTATGATAAATAAGATATTCTTCTAAAGGATTAACCCATGAGAGATTTAGAGTTAAAAAATGTTTTAAAAGTAGATGGTAGAGAGTTTTTAGTCTCTACCATTAGTATGCATGTTCGACACTCTTGGTTTGAAGATGATGTAAAAAAACTTGTATATGAGACAATGGTTTTTGAAGTTATTAATGATGAAGTTCAGTATCATAGAACTATCTTTAATGAACGTTACAATATGCCAGATGAAGCTATAGCTGAGCATGGAGCAATACTCAAAAATCCAAAACACTTTTTTATTCTTTAAATCTTAGGTAATTCTATCGTGAAGAGTGCTCCTTTAGGAGTATTCTTTACATATAGCTTACCAGTAAAGTTTTCTACTATTATAACTCTTGACATATATAGACCAATCCCAGTTCCACTTTTTTCTTTTGTTGTAAAATATGCATCAAATACCTTATGTAAAGCATCTTCTTTTATACCTCCTGCATTATCTTCAATAGTTACTTTATTGATACTATCTTCAGTAAAAAGTTTTATTTTTATAAATGGAGATTTTATATTTTTTTCTTCTAGAGCTTCTCTTGCATTGTGCATTATATTTAATATTACTTGTGAAAATTGACTTTTATACCCTTTTACATTAAAGTCATCTATAACTTCTATAGCAATTTTTATACCTTCATGTTTTATAGAAGCACCTATTATTTTGTATGTATCTTTTATAGATTGTTTTACATTAAAAATTGATATTTTTTTGTCTGGTATATAAAAATTTTTAAAATCATCTATTGTTTGTGACATATAATCCATCTG
>CAZIAJ010000102.1:0-7360 GCA_964537565.1 uncultured Sulfurospirillum sp. | reverse complement strand
AGCTATGACAATAAGTAGTATAATGATGTTGTTAAGTAGTAGCTCATTTATTTGATTACTAAGATTATCTTTTTCCTTATGTACCAAAATGTCAATATCATCTGCATATACACCAGTTCCTACTATCCAGCCCCACTCTTTAAATGCCTCTACATAAGATATTTTTTTCTGAGGAGTATCAAACCCTGGTTTACTCCACATATAATTTACAACACCTTTACCTTTTTGGCGTACAATTTTTACCATCTCATTAAATAAAAATTTTCCTGTAGGGTCTTTTACTTCACTAAGGTCTTTACCATTTAGTTGTGGTTTTATAGGGTGCATTATCATTGTTGGTGTAAAGTCATTTATCCAAAAATATCCTTTTCCATCATCATATCTTAAATTTGCTATTACATTTTTTGCTCTGTTTTGGAACTCTTTTATAATTTCACTTTTATATTTACCAGTTCCTACGACCCAATTATATGGTTCAAATTTAAAAACAAAGCTTATTTTATCTTCTACCTTTTTAGTTTTTGGATTTGACCATTTGTATTTTACTACGCCTTGCCCTTTTGCTTTTATAACTTTTGACATATTTTGAAATAGATATACTCCATCTTTATCTTTAAGTTCAGTTAAGTCTTTACCATCGAGGCTTGGTTTTATAGGGTGCATAATCATAACTTCATCTAAATCATTTATCCAAAAATAACCAAGACCATTATCATATCTAAAAGCTTTAACCATAGCTATGATTTTTTGTTTCATTTCATCATCAGTAAAATTATTTCTGTTCTCTTGATAATATCTATCCATGTTGTTTTTAAACTCTAAAGATATTTTTTTTAGCTCATTTGCAATATTCTCATCTTTAGAATTTTCATAAAAAGAGGCTATTGCATTTTTTGCAATGGAAATATTTGCTTTTAAAGAGTCTATTTTATTTTGAGTCATGTCTTTTTTAAATTCTTCTAGCTTATTATCAGTTTTAGATATCATAAGTCCTATAGTTGTAGTAGAAGTTATAAATGAAGCAAGAGCTAAAGCACCTATTATTAGGATTGTAACTTTTAGTTGTATTGAAAGTTTTTTCATTATCTCTCCTCCTGACGCATTTTTTTATAAATATTTTCATATTTTGCAATCTCATTTCTTGTAGCCATTTTTCTAACAGAGAGATAATGGTCTTTCCCATAAGGAAATACTGTTGCATATACCCAGTAGAAATTTTTGTTTTTCGTATAGTTTTTTACAAAACCTTCCCAGACATTTCCCTCTTTGATAGTTCCCCATAAGTCTTTAAAAGCAGCTCTAGGCATATCAGGGTGTCTTACAATACTGTGAGGTTTACCAATAAGCTCATCTAAAGGATACTCTGCAACTTCTAAAAAAGTCTCATTTGCATATACTATTTTACCTTTGGAATCTGTTTCTGATACTAAAAGAGAGCTATCATCTAGTAGTATTTCTTTTGATAAAGAGTTCATAGGTAGTCCTTGAAAGTGTTTATTTCCATTTATTATAGTTTTCTATTCATTAAAATATACTTTTTTTAAGCCTTTTTGGGTACAATAATCCAATATATTAGAATAAAGGTATACAAAAATGATTATCTATGGTAAGCAACTCTTTTTACATGTATTAAAGACTTATCCAAAAAGATTAAAAACAGTTTACCTATCTAAAAAGTGTGATCAGAAGCTTTTTACAACTATAGCAAATGCAACAAATACTATAGTCAGGGTAGATAATCAAAAAGCTCAATCACTAGCACGTGGGGGTAATCATCAAGGATTTATTGCTGAGATTGAACCGTTAAGATATAGTGACTTTTCAACTGTTAAAAATGGTAAATTTTTAGTTATTTTAAATGAGATTACAGATGTTGGAAATATAGGAGCTATAGCAAGAACTGCATATGCATTTGGGGCTGATGGACTTATTGTTAGTGGTGTAAAATCTTTAAATCTTGAATCTATGATTAGAACTAGTAGTGCAGCTATTTTTGAACTTCCTGTTGTTTTATATCCAAATGCACTAGATATGGTAAATGAGCTAAAGCAAACAGGTTTCACATTATATGGAGCTGATATAGATGGTAAGAGTGTAAGAGGTTTAAAATTTGATGAAAAAGTGGTCTTAGTTATGGGAAGTGAAGGTTCAGGAATTAATAAAAAAGTAAAAGCAAAATTGGATAAAATTATATCAATAAAAATGGCGAGAGCTTTTGACTCTTTAAATGTCAGTGCGGCAACAGCGGTAATATGTGACAGGATTGCTAATGGATAATATCAAGGTACTTGAAGAAATAGGGCTAAAAAAGGTTTGTGATGAAACTCATATAGAGCAAAAATATCTAGAATATATGGTAAATAATAACTACGATAAGCTAGATCATATAAATACATTAGGTTTTGTAAAAATACTTTCACGTGAGTATAAAATAGATCTAAGTGCTTGGTTAGAAGCATTTGAAGAGTATTGGGTTGAAAATCGCCAAGATGAAGAGAATGATGGACTCTTTATTGTAGTTGAGGATAAAAAAAGTAGTAAGAAACTTTTGATTTTTATTTTAATAGTCCTTGTGGGTGTTACTTTTAGTATGTTTTTTTCACTGTTTCAAGATAAAATTGATTTTTCAAACTATATGAATAATGATGAGCCAGCATATGAACAAACTACGATTGTTCAAGAAGTAAAAGAATCTTTAGATGAAATCAATAGCTCTTTAGAAGAGAGTACAATTAAAGAAAATAATATTACTGATGAGGTAGTAGAAGATACTAATCTATCTAATAGCGTAGCAGAACAGAGCAAATTAAAACAAAATATAGTAAAAACTAATGAAACTATAGAAGTTATAAAGCCTGTAGTAAAACAATATGTGTCAGAAAAACCAGTGGAAAAATTAGAGTCTAAATTTTTGCAAGAAGCTATTATAAGTCCAAATTCACCTTTATGGATAGGAGTCATCTATCTTGATACAAAAAAGAGAAGATCTTTTTTAGGTGAAGGTAATTTTTCTGTAGATTTATCTCGTGAACAGATTATAACAACAGGACATGGAAGCTTTGATTTAATTATTGGTAATAAAAAAAGAGAGTTTAAAAGACAATCTCCTATGAGATTTTTAGTAAAAGATACAAACTTAACAGAGATAGATTTAAATAAGTTTAAAGAGTTAAATGAAGGTAAACCTTGGTAAGAGTAGTTATAGTTTTTCTTCTTTTAGTAAGTATCTCTTTTGCAACTGCTTTAGAGCAAAAAATAAAGAGTTTTATTGGTGAAAAAGAGTATAGTACACAGAAGAATTTAATTCGAATTTTATTTAAAGATGAAGCTAAATTTTTACGTGAAGATAATAGTATTGATGATATTAAAATTCTTTCTAAGCTTAAAGATAGTGGTCTTTTAAAGCTTTTTTATAAAGCACCATTAGAGTTAAATCTCTCATTTTCTACAAAAGATAATTCTTTGATTTTTATGAGAGTTATTAATGAATCACTTTCATCTATGGGATATAATTATTTTTTGACAAAAAGAGCATTAAAAAATGCAGATGGTTTTGTATGGGATATAGTCATCTCAACAGAGCATATAGTTGACCCTTTAATACTTGCAAAAAGATTAGAGGCTAGAGGTTGTTTTTTAGATTCAATTGAGAGAATTAAAGAAAATGAGTGGGCATATAAGATAAATTCAGACAATATAAAAATAGATGCTCGAGAAATCGAAGCAAATATGACAGTAAAATTAAAAAAACCAATAAAACCATACTGGATAAATGTAAAAGATATGAAAAGTATATCTTTTGCTTCTAAGTTAGCTGATAGGTGGCATCCTAGTATAGTGTTTTTTGATGAGAAATTACATATTATAAGTGATTATAAAAGAAAGAGTGCAATCAATAGATTGAAATTAAAAATACCAAGAGATGCAAAGTATATTAAAATAACTGATTTGTATGCACTTGACAATATAAAACGGGGTATTTCAATATACCTAAAAAGGAGATAAAATGTTCGATGAGATACGGTTTAATACAATAGAAAGATTACCAAATTATGTTTTTGCAGAGATAAATGAGATTAAACTAAACGCCAGAAGGGCTGGTGAAGATATCATCGATTTTTCAATGGGAAATCCAGATAGCAGAACTCCACAACATATTGTGGATAAATTAATAGAGTCAGCAAACAAAGATAAAACTCACGGTTATAGTGCAAGTAAAGGTATTTATAAATTAAGACTTGCTATTTGTAAATGGTATAGTAGAAAGTATGGAGTTGATATAGACCCTGATCGTGAAGCTGTGGCAACTTTGGGAAGTAAAGAGGGTTATGTTCACTTAGTTCAAGCTATTACAAATCCTGGTGATGTTGCAGTTGTTCCAGATCCTGCCTATCCAATACATTCACACGCTTTTATAATTGCTGGTGGAAATGTACATAAGATGGGATTAGTATGGAATGAGAAGTATGAGTTAGATACGGATGTTTTTTTTAAAAATCTAAAAAAAGCTTTTGCAGAGTCTGTTCCTAAACCAAAGTTTGTCGTAGTAAATTTTCCTCACAACCCAACAACAGTAACAGTTGAAAAGAGTTTTTATGAGGAACTAGTTGCTTATGCAAAAAAAGAGAGATTTTATATCATAAGTGATATTGCTTATGCTGATTTGACGTTTGATGGTTATAAAACTCCTTCAATTTTGGAAGTTGAAGGTGCAAAAGATGTTGCAGTTGAGAGTTATACACTATCAAAAAGTTACTCAATGGCTGGTTGGAGAGTTGGTTTTATAGTGGGGAATCCAAAACTTATAAATGCTCTTCAAAAGATAAAGTCTTGGTTTGACTACGGTATGTTTACACCAATTCAAGTAGCTTCTACTGTAGCACTTGATGGTCCACAAAAATGTGTAGATGAGATAATCGATACATATCAAAAAAGAAGAGATGTAGTGTTAGAAAGTTTTGAGAATGCTGGCTGGAAGATAGATAAGCCAAATGCAAGTATGTTTATATGGGCAAAAATCCCAGAGGTTGCTATGCACTTGGGTAGCATGAGTTTTGCTAAACAGTTACTAACTGAAGCAAAAATCGCAGTAAGTCCTGGAATTGGTTTTGGTGAAGGTGGTGAAGGGTATGTTAGGATTGCTCTTATTGAGAATGAAAATAGAATTCGCCAAGCAGCAAAAAATTTGAAAAAGTATTTAAAGAGTTTGGAGAAATAGAGTAGATGTTAAAAGTTGGAATAATAGGCGTAGGTACAGTAGGTGCAAGTGTAGCAAATATTTTAAAAAAAAATAGTGATATTATTGAAGCGAGATGTGGGAAGAAGATAGTTCCTATAATGGGAATTGTAAGAGATACTAGTCGTGATAGAGGCGTAAGTATTCCATTAAGTACAGATATAAATGATGTTTTAGAAAATGAAGAAATAGATGTAGTTATTGAGCTTATGGGTGGTGTTGATGAGCCATATAAAGTAGTAAAAAAAGCACTTGAAAATGGCAAATCAGTAGTGACAGCAAATAAAGCTCTTTTAGCTTATCATCGTTATGCTTTGCAAGATATTGCAGGAGCTATTCCTCTTGGATTTGAGGCAAGTGTAGCTGGAGGGATTCCAATTATAAAAGCTTTGCGTGAAGGATTAGGAGCAAATCATATAGAGTCCATAAAAGGTATTATGAATGGAACATGTAATTTTATATTAACAAAGATGATGAATGAAAATATAGAGTTTCAAGAGGTTTTAGATGAAGCTCAAAGACTTGGATATGCTGAAGCAGATCCAACTTTTGATGTAGGTGGATTTGATGCAGCTCATAAACTTCTGATTTTAGCGAGCATTGCATATGGTATTCATGCAAATCCTGAAGATATACTTATAGAGGGAATAGAAAATATCAATAGCGAAGATATCTTTTTTGCAAAAGAGTTTGGTTATAACATTAAACACCTTACAATTGCAAAAAAATGTGAAGGTAAAAAAGTAGAGCTAAGAGCTCATGCAGCGTTAGTTTCAAGTTCTCAAATGATAGCAAAAGTAGATGACGTTATGAATGGGATTAGCGTTATAGGGGATTGTGTTGGTGAGACTATGTACTATGGACCAGGAGCTGGTGGAGATGCTACGGCAAGTGCAGTTATCGCAGACTTGATTGATATTGCTAGAGTTGGACAAAGCTCACCTATGCTTGGATTTAAAAGAGATTTAGAGGGTGGAGGTTTTACACTTTTAAATTCAGATGAAATAGAAACAAAATATTATATGAGAGTAAAAGTAGCTGATGAAATAGGAGTTTTGACTAAGATAACATCAATTTTGGGCGATTTTGGTATATCTGTAGATAGCTTTTTACAAAAACCAGATAATAAAGATAAAACTCTTGCAACACTTCTCTTTTCAACTCATAAATGTAAAGAATTAAATGTAAAAAATGCACTAAAAGAGTTAGAAAATCTTTCTATATGTAAAGAAAAACCAGTTATGATTAGGATTGAAGATTAGTCTATATGAAGGACTAAAAGCAGAAGATAAAGCAGTAGAGTATCTAAAAAAACATGGGTACTCTATAGTTGATAGAAACTTCCATTCACGCTTTGGTGAGATAGATATAGTTGCTAAAAAAGATGATATTTTACACTTTATTGAGGTAAAATATTCAAAAAAATATAATGCAATAGAACGAATAACACCAAAAAAATTTCAAAGAATTATAAAAACAATAGACTACTATATATACAAGAAAGATATAGATTTGGATTATCAAATTGATGCTTTAATAGTAAATAATAAGTTAATAGAAATTGTAGAAAATATCAGCTATTAGGAGTAATTCTGTCTACTATGGAAAGTTTAAAGTTATTAGATGTATAATTACCCCATAAATAATAATAGGAGAAAATAATGGGAAAATATTTAGAATTAACAGCATCTAATTTTGATGAGTCAATTAAAGAAGGTGTTGCACTAGTAGACTTTTGGGCTCCATGGTGTGGACCTTGTCGTATGCTTGCACCAGTTATCGAAGAGTTAGCTGAGGATTTTGATGGAAAGGCTAAAATTTGTAAAGTAAATACAGATGAAGAGCAAGATATCGCAGTAAAATATGGTATCAGATCAATCCCTACAATCTTGTTTTTTAAAGATGGAGAGTTAGTAGACCAGATGGTTGGAGCTTCATCAAAGCAAGTTTTAGCTGATAAAATTAATTCACTTTAAAATAACTAGGGAAAATTGTCTATGAAAAAAGGACAATTTTCTCTTATTTTTGCCTCTTTTTTTGGTGCAGCTATGATAGCTGCCGCTTTTGCTTACTCTAACTATCGTTTTTCAGAGTATAAATTTATAGATTTTTCAAAGCTTATGT
>CAZIAJ010000101.1:0-7386 GCA_964537565.1 uncultured Sulfurospirillum sp. | reverse complement strand
TTATAGTTATAAACTTTATAACTATCTTCCTTGTTATCTTTTATGCACTACTTCTTTCTCGTATGCTTATCATACCAATACATTCGTTGACAACTAAACTTGCAGCTATGGATGAGAATTTTTTTCAATCTATAAATACTAAAAACATTCCTGATGAATTTAAACCATTAGCTATTAGTATTAACAAATTAGTAGATAGAATTCACACTTTTGTAAAGTACCAAAAAGAACTTTTTATAGGAACTGCTCATGAGCTTAAAACACCACTTGCAGTAATGAAAACTAAAAATGAAGTTACACTTTTAAGAAAACGAGATGAAGAAAAATATATAGATACACTTAGGCATAACAATAAAACTATTGATGAAATGAGTAAAATGATTAGCTCTATTTTAGAGATAGGAAGACTAGAAGGTGCACAGTTTGAACAACCTATAGAGATGGACTTAATACAGTTTTTAAAAGAGAGGGCCAATAACTTTGAGATTCTTGCACATCAAGCTAAAAAAACTCTTATTACAAACTTTACACCACGTTCATTTCCTATCATGATACAACCTACTCTTTTAATTCATATTCTCCAAAACTTTGTTCAAAATGCAATAAAATTCACCCAAGATGGAGGAACTATTGAAATCAGAAGTTTTACAGACTCAGATGGTATAAATATACATGTTCTTGATGAGGGAATAGGTATAGATGAAACTCAAGATTTATTTGCTCCTTTTAAGAGATATGGTGGAAAAGAGGGTGCTGGATTGGGTCTATTTTTAGCAAAAGGAGCAGCTGATGCAATGGGTGCAAAAATAACAATCCAAAATAGAAAAAATAGTAAAGGAGCAGTTGCAACTCTTCATATACCAATTTCAAACAAAAAATTGGTAAAAAATGCTAAAAAATGTGATATATAAGCCTAATTAAAGTAATAATAGTGTATAAAGTTGGAAAAATTTGAAAGTAGATAAAAATGTCACTATTAATAACTGATGAATGTATAGCATGTGATGCTTGTAGAGATGAGTGTCCTAACTATGCGATTGAAGAAGCAGATCCGATATATATAATTGATCCTGATATCTGTACAGAGTGCGTAGGTCACTATGACGAACCTTCATGTATAGCTGTATGTCCTGTTGAATGTATTATTCCTGATCCTGATAATGTTGAATCTATGGCAGAGCTTAAACTGAAGTTTGAGCAGATAACAAACGAAGAATAACTGCTCTTTATGGCAAAACGCACAGCCGTTATAGATATCGGCTCAAACTCAGCTAGAATGGTTGTATTTGAAAAAAGTAGTTCTTATGCTTTTCATCTTATAAAAGAGGTGAAAAGTAGAATTCGTATTGGTGAGGGTGCTTATGAGAATGGTGGTGTTTTACAAGAATATCCTATGCAAAGAGCTTATGATGCTTTAGAAGATTTTTGTCATATTATCAAAAACTTAAAATGTAAAAAAACTTTTTGTGTGGCTACTTCAGCTCTTCGTGATGCACCAAATGCAAAAGAGTTTATTAAAAAAATAAAAAAAAATTTAAATCTTAATATAAAAATTATTGATGGTAAAAAAGAAGCATACTTTGGTGCTTTAGCATCTATAAATCTACTTAAACCCATACAAAATGCTACAACAATAGATATAGGTGGTGGCTCTACAGAGTTAGCTTCTATCAAAGACGGTAAGATAATAGATACAATATCCTTAGATATTGGAACTGTTAGATTAAAAGAGTTATTTTTTGATAAAGCAAATGAATTTAACAAAGCAAAAGAATTTATAGATAATAAAATAAAAGAGTTACCAAAACATTTTCAATCTAAAACTATTATAGGCATTGGAGGGACTATAAGAGCTTTTTCAGACATGGTAATGAATAAGATGGATTATCCTCTAAAAACTCTTCATAGCTTTGAATACAACATAGAAGAGTATCAATATCTACTTGATCAAATCATAAATGCAAATATATTAGAACTAAGAGAACTTGGAATAAGAAAAGATAGATATGATACGATGAGAGAAGGTTGTACAATTTTTAATGCATTACTTTCAAAACTAAATGTAAAAAATATTATTACAAATGGAGCAGGAGTTAGAGAAGGTGTTTATCTTCAAGACCTACTTCGCTCATCTAATCAAAAATTTCCAGCAAATTTTAAAGTTAGCGAAAGAAGTTTAAGTGATAGGTTTATATCTGACCCAAAAGAGAGTCTGTATGTCAGTAAAATTGCATTAAAACTCTTTGATTCACTAGAATACATACACCAAATAGATCATAAGTATAAAAAAGAGTTAAAGGTTGCTGCAAAATTATACAATGTAGGAAGAAGCCTTAGTTTTTATCAAGAGCATCTTCATAGTTTTTACTTTATTACAAACAATTTAAACTACAATTTTTCACATCAAGAGAGAGTTTTAATAGCTATTTTAGTAAAATACCATACTAAAAAGCTTCCTAGTTTTGAAGATGTTAAAGCTTATGAAGTTTTACTTCCAAAAATAGAAATAGTAAACTGGCTTAGTTTTATAATATCCTTAGCAAAATGTCTAAATGCAAACTTTTCAAATTGTAAACTTGATTTTTGCTATGAAAACCATACACTAAAGATAAAAAGCCCACAAAAACTCCCTTTAGCAAAAGAGTGTATAAAGAAGCTAGTTAAACCAGCTTCTTTTGCTATTATAATAACACACTAAAAGTTATATTTAGTGTGTAAGCTCATTTAGAAATTAAAATTGTCTTCCCATCGTAAATTCAAAGCTTGAGGTATCATCTCCAGCTTCTTCAAGTAACGCTTTAGCAAATACAAAAGAGATCGGTCCCATAGGAGAAACCCACTCTAAAATAGCACCTGTTCCTGCTCTAACCTCATCAGTTAAATTTTCTTGACCAATCATACCATAATCAAAAAACACAGCTCCACGCATTTTAAGTCTTTCTATAAGTGGAAAACTAGCTTCAATAGTATTTACAAACATCATTGTTCCACTATAATAGTTGTTAGTTGCATCAATATAAGTTACTGGACCAATTGTACCTGAAGAGTAACCTCTTACTGTGCTTAACCCACCCATTTTTATATATTCATCAATAGGTACATTTCCATTATCTAGCAAGTATTGAAATTGAGATTTATATCTTAAAATTAAATCATATTTAAAATCATCTCTAAGTCCATAAAAATAGTTAAATTTTGTAATACTTTTTAAATATTTAGCATCTCCTCCTACTCCTGCAAACTCTAATGAACTTGTAAAGTTTATCCCTTTACGAGGAAGATAATAATCATCTGTTGTATTATAAGTGATTGAAGGTACTAGTGAACTTTTAAGCAAATCAGTATATACAAATGTAGTACTAGTATTATAATCAGAATATTGTTTATCTTCTAGAACATATCCTAAAGAACCTCTCCAATGTCTTCCAAATCGTCTTCCTACACTTATATTAAACCCTGTTGTAGTTGAGGTGTAATCCGTTGTCGCATCATAGGTATAATCAGATATCGTTCTATATATGCTTCCCCCTAAACTATAAATTGAGTCAAAAACTCTAGGGTTAGCTAAAGATATTTTTCCACTTAATGTGGCATCACTTCTTTCTACATCAACAGCAGCAGTCATTCCTGAACCAAAAATATTAGAATCAGTTAGATTTGCACTTAACAATAATCCATCACTTGAACCATAACCTATACCACCACCAATACTTCCTGTTGATGCCTCTGTTACTTCTACTACTAAATCTATCTTATCTTTACTTACTCTTTTTTCTACTATATTAACTGTTTCAAAATAGCTACTTCTTTTAAGTGCTCCTTTTGTATCTTTTAAATCTGTACGATTATATAAATCCCCAGCAGCTAAAAATACATCACGTCTTATTACTCTATCAATAGTTCTACTGTTACCTGAAATTCTTACTTCATTTATATACACTTTATCTTTAGGAATAACTCTAAGATATACATCTGCTATAGCAGATTCACTTTTTTTCTTAATATCTGGTATAACTCTTACATATGCATAACCCAAATCTGCAACTACATTCTCTACTCTTTTTATATCACGTCTAAGGCGATTTACATCAAATACATCACCAGTATGCAAAACCATCTCATCTTTTAACGCATCAACCGAAACATTTAAATTTTTTGGTATTTTTATATCTACTAAACCTATCTTATACTGCTTTCCTTCATCTACACTATAGCTCAAAGTTGCAGTATAACTATCCATATAAGTTTTCAAAAAAGGCTCACTTATCTTAGCATCTAAATAACCATACTCCATATATACATCTTTAATCCTAGAAGAATCATTTGGCAGATCATTTAATCTTAATTTTCCATCATTGAATCCCCACATCCAAGGAAGCCACTCCGCCTCTTTATTTGCTATTTTAGGTTCAAAATCACTATACTCTAAGTTTTTTACTCCACACATATTCACTTTTTTAATAAAAATTTCTTCTCCACGATTTATAAGAAACTTAACTTTTATAGATGTTCCATTTAAAACTTCTGTATCATGTTCTACAACTGTATCAAAATATCCTTGTGCTTCATAAAACTTAATGATAATATTTTCACTTGCAGCTGCTTTTTCTGCATCATATACTTCACCTTTATTCATACCAATAAAGCCTAAAACTTTCTTTTTATCATTTTCACCTATTCCATCTAACTCTATCATCGCTATTGTTGGCTTCTCTTTAAAATGGAATACTAAATTCCCATCACCAACCTCTTCAACCCAAACATCTTTAAAATAACCTTGTTTGTAGAGTGTTTTAACAGCCTTATCAATTATTTCAATATCTACTGAATCACCTTTTTTTATCCCTATCATCTCCGAAGCAACCTCTTGGGAAAGATGAACTAAGCCATCAAATTTAAGACTCTTTACAACAGCGGCTTGCAAAAGTGAAGCCATCAAAATGGATAATATCAGTAGTTTTTTCATCGTGTACCTTATAATTTTCAAATAAAGTAGATATAATACCACTAAAAGAATTAATAAAGCATAAAAAGACTCTATATAAAATATAGACTCTGATAAATAGGAGAGATTGTAATGACTATCGGAATAATTGGGCTAGGACTTATGGGAGGCTCACTTGGACTTGCCTTACAAGATACAAAACTAGTATCAAAAGTTTTAGGATTTGATCATAACTTAACAAATTGTGAAGAAGCACTTAAACTCAATTTGGTAAATGAAATAGTCTCATTTGATGAAGTAAAAAACTGTGATATTATCTTTTTAGCTATACCTGTAGAAGCTATCATAAAAACTCTCTCTTCTTTAAAAGATGTAAGTGAAAATACAACAATAGTTGATTTAGGAAGTACTAAAAATGAAATTATAAAAAGTGTACCAAATATAATTAGAGCCAATTTTGTGGCAGCTCACCCTATGGCAGGAACAGAGAAGTTTGGACCAAGTGCAGCATTTAAAACTCTATATCAAGATAAAATTGTAGTTCTTTGTGATACTAAAAATAGTGGTGATTTTCATAAAGATAGAGCTACTCAAATATTTTCTCATATAGGTATGAAAATAGTATTTATGGATCCTATTGAACATGATACTCACGCCTCATTTATATCTCACCTTCCTCACGCGATCAGCTATGCTTTAGCAAACAGCGTTATAGGGCAAGAAGATCCAAAAAGTATACTCTTACTTGCTGCTGGTGGTTTTACAGATATGAGTAGACTTGCAAAATCTTCTCCAGCTATGTGGTCAGATATTTTTAAACAAAATAGAGAAAATCTTCTCTCTTCAATAGAACTTTTTGAAAAAGAGCTCAATAAGTGTAAAGAGATGATAAAAAAAGATGATTTTGAGAACTTAGAGAAGTGGATGGGTGATGCTACTACTCTACATAAGATATTATAAGCTCTTTTTATAGAGCTTACTCTCTAACTTTTCTATCTGCTTATCTACCTCTTCATTTTCGCCTCTTCTTTTAAGAAGTGCTTTTAAATAGTCTCTATCATTTTTAAATTTTGGAAATTTATAATTTTGTTTACTTCGTAAAAATATAATCAAAAGAGTTATAACTATTCCTAAAATAAAGGCTATAAATATATACAGATAATTATCTGTTTTTTTTACAATAATCTCTCTTTTTACTGAATTTATCTGTAAAGGCATCTCTTGAATACTACTTTTTACACTTATATTAATTAAAGCTGTTTTTTTTGTAACTAATCTCTCTTCTTTTGCATCATAGTATGTAATACTTATAGGTGGAATCACAAAGTCTTTTGCTGATGAAATAGAAAATTTTTGAATAAATTCTCCCCTCATTCCTTTTGTAGTTGGTTGTGATTTTGTTACTGGCTTATCTATATATACATTTACTCCATCGATACTAAGTTTGTATGGCTCTATATCATCAAAATTTCCATTTCCTACTATCTTTAAAGTAGCATTTATCCCTTTATTTTGTTCTATTGTTCTTTTATCTACTTCAAAAGATATATTGAAATCACCATATAAATTTGTTCCTTCCAATTTATTTACATGTAGAGGTGCACTATTTGAAAAAACTGTTTTCCAATCTAACTGGTTTCTCAACACATTAAAAACATCTTTACTCTTACTAATAACACCTACATCCACCTTGGCTGGAGTTATCTCAAAATCTCCACTTCTTTGTGGAAAAATAAAAAAATCCATTTTATGTACAATAAACTTATTTTCTAAATATGGCTTACTTTTTTTACCCTCTTTTACCCAAAAATTTGAAAACTTTGGAGGAGAAAAACGTAAATCTCTAACTTCATAATCTTTATCTCTTTTAAATATAAACTCTACGGGAACTGCTTCAAACTGCATAACATTTTGTTTTTTTATTTTCATTTCTAACTTGAAAGGGCTATGTGAATAATCTACTTTTTTTACCTCTACATGTAAAGCTTTTGTAAACTCTTTTTTTCCATCTACTTCTAACTCAAAAGAGCTTATATCCACAGTTTTTAAAGGAGTAAATGCATAATGTTTTTCAAGTTTTATTATCTTTTTACCATTTACATACTCAATATTTTGCTCCATTATAGTTGAGCTAATTTCAAACCCTCCAATACTATTTATCTTAGGAAACTTAACAGAACTTCCATCTGCACTAAGTACCAATATCACTCTTTCACCCATCGTTATATTCTTTTTTGAAACATAAGCATCGGCACTAAATAAAAAGCTTATTAAGAGTAAAAAACTACCAATAAATTTCATTTTTTTCTCCTTTTTTTACTATCATAGGCTTTGTCTTAAATTTTTTCTTATTCATTCTTTTATCCCATTTTTTTGCTTCCATTTCACTTATCTTTTTCTGCTCTTTTTTGGGACTTTGTTGAGCTTTTTTATCTTCATTT
>CAZIAJ010000100.1:5141-7457 GCA_964537565.1 uncultured Sulfurospirillum sp. | reverse complement strand
TATCTAAAGAATCAATATCTAATTTATTTCTTTTTATATTTTTAATATTTTCTTTTTTTATAAGTTTTACAAAGAAAATTTCTTCACCATTTAATTCAAATTCAACATTATCTCCGATTTCTGGTAAAAAATCAAAACCTATACAGTCATCTAGATTAAAGAAGTATTGCTTTTTATTTTCATCAACAAGAGCTGCACTGTTCTTATTTTCATCAACTAAAGCAATTACTCCATTCATCTAACTTCTCCTTTGTTCTGAACAAGTTCAGTACAAATTCCTCTTACCAACATTTTTCTTTTTTGAACAATATTTTTAAAACTATCGTGCAAATCCAACTGCACGCATCTCACGAATAACATGTACTTTTATTTCACCTGGATATTGTACTTTATCTTCTATCTCTTCTGCAATCTCTTTAGAAAGAAGAACTGCTTCATCATCATTTACTAGTTTTGCATTTGCTATTACTCTTATCTCACGGCCTGCATTGATTGCATAAGCTTGCTTTATTCCATGTTTTGTCTTTGCTATCTCTTCAATATCTGTCACACGTTTTAAGAAACTCTCCAATACTTCTCTTCTTGCTCCTGGACGAGCAGCTGAAAGTGTATCTGCTGCACACACTGCTGCTGATTCAACACTATTTGCTTCTTCATGTCCATGGTGAGCATATATGGCATTTATAACAACTGGGTCTTCTTTATATCTTTTACATATATCAGCACCTAAATCAACATGACTTCCTGCAAAATCATGAGTTAATGCTTTTCCTATATCATGAAGAATTCCTGCCCTTTTTGCAAGGATTTCATCTCCTCCACACTCTGCAGCAATAATACCTGCAAGATGAGCTACTTCAAGTGAATGCCCAAGTGCATTTTGTCCATAACTTGCACGAAATTTCAATCTACCAATAAGTTTAACTATCTCAGGATGTACTTTTGTAAGACCTAAATCAACAAGAATATTTTCTCCCTCTTCAATTAAACCCTGATCAAACTCATCTCTTACTTTCTCATATATACCCTCAATACGAGCTGGCTGAATCCTTCCATCTTCAACTAAAAGTTCTATTACTTTTGTAGCTACTGCTCTTCTATAAAGGTTGAAACTACTGAGTATAATTGCATTTGGAGTATCGTCAATAATAATATCTACACCCAATAACATCTCAAGAGCTTTTATATTTCTCCCTTCTTTACCTATAATACGACCTTTTAACTCATCGTCTTTTATATTAACAACATTAATCAATCTCTCAGCAGCAAAATCTCCTGCAAACCTTGAAGTAGCCTGAGCAAGTATATAATTTACTCTTCTTTTAGCATCTTGTTTTGCTTCTTCTTCTGCTTTTCTAACCATGTGAGCAATGTCTGAACGAGATTTTTCTTCTACTTTTTTAAGTACTATCTCTTTTGCTTCTCTTTCTGTAAGTCCAGCTGAACTTTCAAGTACATGTAAAGCCTCTTCTACTTTTATCTCATACTCATTTTTTAGCCCTATACCTTCATCATAAAGTTCTTGGGCCTCTTTTTTTAAATTACCTAAATCACTTTTCTCTTTATTTAACTTTTTCAAGTCTTCTTTAATATTTTTATCTTTTTTCTCTAGTTCATTCATCTTCTCAATATGCTCTTGCTTATAAGTAAAAGTTTTATCTTCATACTTTCTTTTAGCACTATGTTCTGCTTCTTTAACTTTTACTTCTGAGTTTTTAAGAACTAATTCTGCTTCATACTCTATCGCTTTTGCTTTTGCTTTTGCTTGAGCAACATACACCTCATAATTTGCCGCATTTATTTTTTTTGCCACAAAAAATCCCACTGCTCCACTTACTACAGCAGCGGCAGCTATACTTAATCCTGATATCATTTTTTCCTCTTTTTACTTTTATATGGGGTTATATATATATCTGCTCGTATATCGTGGCTTTCACATATAAATTCTTGTGTAAAGCACTCTCCAAGTTGTACAAAAACAATTTTTGGAGAGGATTGTAGGGATTCAAAAAATCTATCATACATCCCTTTTCCAAAACCAATACGTTTAAAAGCACCATCCACCCCTAGGACTGGTACTATTGCCAAATCTATCTTAGGAACTCTTGCATAAGAGTTTTTAGGTTCTCTTATATTGAACTTTTTCCTAAATAGAGGCAGTCTAAATTTTACCATCTTAAAACTGACACCTTCCATAAATGGAACATAAATATTTGTTTTTGGTCTAATTCTCTTTATTAGTTGCATTATATTAACCTCGGTTTTAAGAGGAATATAAAGTAAAATATTTTTATATTGACCTTCAATGATTAAACT
>CAZIAJ010000100.1:4809-5131 GCA_964537565.1 uncultured Sulfurospirillum sp. | reverse complement strand
TCAAATGAAAATATTATTAACTGCTATTTTAACTCTTCTCATCTTTACAGGATGTGGTGGTGAAAAAGATAAAAAACCAACAATAAGTAAAAAACAACAACAAGTACTACCTCAAAAGAAAGATAGAGGAATAATACTTAAAGATACAAATGGCAAAGAGATAAAAGTAACAAAATCAGAAAATGGATTTATTTTTGAAGGCTATGAAAATAAAGTAGTTTTGGTAAACTTTTTTGCAACATGGTGCCCACCGTGTAAAGCAGAAATTCCTCATTTAAATAATCTTCAAGAAAAATATAGAAAAGATATACAAATCATAAGT
>CAZIAJ010000100.1:0-4799 GCA_964537565.1 uncultured Sulfurospirillum sp. | reverse complement strand
TAGAAGAGAATAAATCAAATGAATATGTAAAAGATTTTATGAAAAGTAATGGTATAAAATTTATAATTACAAACTCTGATGATAACTTTAAACTTGCACAAGAAGTAGGTGGAGTAAAAAGTATACCTTTTATGCTCATATACGATAGAAATGGTAACTATTCTCAACACTATACAGGTGCTATTCCTGAAGAGATGATAGAAGAAGATATAAAGAAAGTTTTATAACTTGTTTGGATTTATTAAAAAAGGTTTAAGTAAAACTGTTGATGCTATAAGAGAAGTACTTCCTGAAAAAGTACTTAAAATAGACAAAGAAACGCTTGAAGAAATCCTTTTAGAATCTGATATTCCTTATGAAATAGTTGAAGAGATGATTTACTATCTTCCTCCTCAAGATACGGTTAAAAGAGATGATGTTAAACGTGTTATGAAAGCTTATTTTATCTATAAATCTAAAGAAATACCAAAAGATAAACCTTTTGTTGATTTAGTCATAGGTGTAAATGGAGCAGGTAAAACGACAACTATTGCCAAGATGGCAAACAACTATAAAATTAATGGTCAAAAAGTATTACTTGGAGCAAGTGATACTTTTAGAGCAGCAGCAATTGAACAACTAAAACGTTGGGCAGATAAACTTGAAGTTCCTATTGTCTATACTCAGCAAAATCATGACCCTTCTGCAGTTGCATTTGATGCAATCAGCTCAGCAGCTGCAAAAAGTTTTGACAATGTTATCATTGATACTGCTGGTCGCTTACATAACCATACCAACCTCTCTAATGAACTTAAAAAGATAGTTCGCATATGTTCAAAAGCAAAAGATGGAGCACCTCATAGAAAAATCTTGGTACTTGATGGAACACAAGGAAATTCAGCTATCAATCAAGCAAAATCATTTAATAAAATAGTTGGAATTGATGCAATAATAATCACAAAATTAGACGGTACAGCTAAAGGTGGAGCACTTTTCGGAGTTGCTCGTGAACTAAAATTACCTATTATTTATGTTGGTGTTGGCGAGAGTAAAGATGATTTAATTCCTTTTAATCCTGATGAGTTTATAGATGTTATACTTGATAGTATATTTGTGAGTGAATAGTGGCAAAGAAAAAAAGCTTATTTGAGTGTCAAGCTTGTGGCTTCCAAAATGCAAAATGGCTAGGTAAATGTCCAAGTTGTGGAGCTTGGGAAGAATTTTTAGAGCTAAATTCAAAACAGATAGAAGTTTTAAAAGAGATAAAAAATACAACATCTTCATCACCATCAAACAAAGCAATTTCTATAACAAAAGTTGAACAAGATAGAATCTCCCGTTTTAGTTCAGGAGATAGTGAATTAGATCTTGTTATGGGTGGTGGTATAGTAAGTGGAAGCCTTACTCTTATAGGAGGAAGTCCTGGCGTTGGGAAATCAACTTTACTTCTAAAAATAGCAGGAAATCTAGCAAAAGATAATAAAAAAGTACTTTATGTTAGTGGTGAAGAATCAGCAGGACAGATTAAATTACGCTCTGATAGACTTGGTAGTAACTATGACAATCTTTTTTTAATGAGTGAAATTCGTCTTGATGCTATTTTAGCTGAACTATCTAGTGGAGATTATGAAGCACTTGTTATAGACTCAATACAAACAATATATAGCGAAAAAATTAGTTCAGCACCTGGAAGTGTATCTCAAGTACGTGAGATTACATTTGAACTTATGAGATGGGGGAAAGAGAATCAAATCGCTATTTTCATCATAGGTCATATTACCAAAGAGGGCTCAATTGCTGGACCTAGAGTTCTTGAGCATATGGTTGATACTGTCTTGTATTTTGAAGGTGATAGTTCCCGTGAACTTAGACTACTAAGAGGTTTTAAAAATCGTTTTGGAAGTACAAGTGAAGTTGGTATTTTTGAGATGACGAGTGCAGGACTTATGAGTGCAAAAGACATATCTAAAAAGTTTTTTACTAGAGGAAGTGCACAAGCAGGCTCTGCCATCACTGTTATCATGGAAGGGAGTCGTCCAATTGTTATAGAAGTTCAAGCTCTTGTAAGTGATAGTAGTTACGCAAACCCTAAAAGAAGTGCTACTGGGTATGAACTCAATAGATTAACAATGTTACTTGCACTTTTAGAGAGAAAACTAGACTTACCATTTAATCAATATGATGTTTTTATTAATATTACTGGTGGAATCAAAATAACAGAAACTTCAGCTGATTTAGCAATAATTGCAGCAATTATAAGTAGCTTTAGAAATAGACCTATCAGTAAAGATACAATTTTTATGGGAGAAGTTAGTCTTATTGGTGATATAAGAGATATATTTAATCTTGACCAAAGATTAAAAGAAGCAAAATCTCAACATTTTACAAAAGCAATAGTACCTTCAAAACCATCAGAAAAATTAGATGGTATAAAATGTTTTGAGATAGATGAAGTCTCAAAACTTATAGAATGGATGTAATTTATCACATCTTTATTAAACTTTTCGTATAATTTAACGATATATGTTAAGAATTACAACCATAAGGTTGCACTTTAGATAACATGAATTTAATTTAAATTTATTTATATTAAAAAAGAGATCAAACAATACCAAAGGAATGGGCATGGCTGAAGAAACAGAAGAAGAAGTGGTAGAAAAAAAATCTGGTGGTAATATGGTACTAATCTTAATAGTAGTACTTTTAATTGTTCTATTAGTTGGGGGTGGATTAGCAGCATTTTTTCTAATGGGTAGTAACGATGAAGCTATGTCTCAACCACAACAAAATACTAAATCAGCTCCTACTAAAAGAAAAGTTGGAAAAAGATCTAGTGACTATTTAACAATCGGACCTATGTATCCTATGAGTCAATTTGTAGTAAATTTACTTAGTGAAGGAGGAAGTAAGTACTTAAAAGTATCTCTTGATATTGAACTTAGTTCACAAGAACTTTCAGCAGAAATGGATATGAAAAAAGCTCTTATTAGAGATATTATTATACGTACACTATCATCAAAGACTTTTGAAGAAGTTAGTACTATAAAAGGTAAAGATCGTTTGAAAGATGAAATAGTAAATAGTATAAATGAAGTCCTTGCTGATGGACAGGTAAACAATATATTCTTTACAGATTTTGTTGTCCAATAATGATAGGCATAGATATTATAAAAATAAGTAGAATAGAACGATTAAAAAAGCGCTTTGGTGACAAAGCGCTTAAAAGATTTCTTAATGAGGATGAAATAGAGCTTTCATCTTCAACAACTTCACATGCAGGATATTGGGCTGCTAAAGAAGCTATCAGTAAGGCTTTAGGAGTAGGCATAAGCAAAAAATGTAGTTTTTTTGATATAAAGCTTCATAAAGATGAAAAAAAAGCACCTTACTTCACACTGTCAAAACATATAATTGATGAATTTGAAATTATAGATACCTCACTAAGTATAACTCATGATGGTGAATATGCAATTGCAATAGCTGTTATAGAGTCAACTAATAAATCCAACAAAGCTCTTTTTCACTAATATTATCCTCCATATTAACTTTTGATTAACTACTTTTTTGATATAATTACCTTATCAAAAGGAGAAAAAATGTTACATGAATATAGAGATATTATCTCAGAAATCAAAGTTAGCAATGCACATTTTGCTAAAATTTTTGAGAAACATAATGGTTTAGATCAGCAAATAACAGATGTTGAAGAAGGTCGTGAGCATATGGATAAATTAGCTCTTGAGGGATTAAAAAAAGAAAAATTAAGACTTAAAGACGAAGCTTATTCTATGATTATGGCATATAAAAAAGAGCAAGAATCTAAATAACTACAAAACAAAGAGTGTAAATTAATTTACACTCTTCTTTAAAATACCTAATACATTTTATCTTTTTAATGATCTATCTTATCTCTAGGAATAAAATCTAAAACTGTAGCATTTATGCAAAATCTTCTTCTTCCATTTGGAGCATCATTAAATACATGTCCTAAATGAACACCACTATTTTTAGCTATAACTTCTACCCTTACCATACCGTAACTTGTATCTTTTTTCTCTATAGTCGAACCATCTACTGCTTTAAAAAAGCTAAGCCAACCTGAATGTGAGTTAAATCTATCTTTTGTATCAAAAAGTATATCACCTGATAATTTATCTACAAAAACACCATCAGGTGTATTTTTAAATATGTCATACTGTTTACAATACCTACCATCTGTTCCTTGTTTAAATGCAACATTAAACGCTTCGCTATTAACACCTAATTTAAACTCTCCAAGAGCTTTATAAAAATCTTTTTTTTCCATATATCCAACATGAGCATAAACCTCTTTTCCGTCTTTTATAAAAAGTATTGTTGGAGTCGCAACAAGTTTAGTCTTTAATTTAAATCCTTTGAGGTTATCACTATTTGCTACTCTTAATGAAATATCACCTTTATATTGAGATATTACATCTTTATCAAACTTTTCACAATATGGACAATAAGGTGCATCTATAACTACAATCTCTTTCCCTCCTAATGGTTGTATAAAAGAGTCATTTTGAATTTTCTTTTTGAATTTTACACCTGTTCTATGATTGGGACAATATCCAAAAGGATTTTTTTTAAGATAATTTTGATGATAATCTTCAGCACTATAAAACTTTTTTAATGGTTTTATTTCAGTAGTGATTTTACCAAAACCTGCTTTACTAAGTAACTTCTGATACTCATCTCGTGTTTTAATTGCTATATTTTTTTGTGTCTCATTAGTATAAAATATAGCACTTCTATAATTATTGCCTATATCATTTCCTTGTCTATTTCCCTGAGTCGGG
>CAZIAJ010000099.1:0-7477 GCA_964537565.1 uncultured Sulfurospirillum sp. | reverse complement strand
AAACAAGCGTTCTTGACGATTTAACTATAAGAATTTTTTATAAAAGAATTTTTTTTAATAAAATCATAAAGAAATTATCATATAATTTCACCATATATACTTATAATTTAAATTATTTTAACTTATAAGTTTAAAAAGGAGAAAATAATGAAAGTTGAGATCTCAAGACGTAGATTTCTTCAAGGAAGTGTTGCTCTAAGTGTTGTTGGTGGAACAACTCTTAGTTCAACAAGTATTTTGGCTAATAGTACTAAAGAGACTAAGCCAAATAGTGTTCTTGTAAAGAAAGTACCAACTCTTTGTGAAATGTGTGTAAATAAGTGTGCAGTTATGGCTCAAGTAAAAAATGGAATAGTTACAAAACTAGATCCTAATCCAAGATTTCCAAAATCAAAAAATATGTTATGTGCAAGAGGAGCAGCAGGAATACATGCTCTTTATGATCCAGATAGATTAAAGTACCCACTTATAAGAACTGGAAAAAGAGGTGATGGTAAGTACAGACGTGCAACTTGGGAAGAGGCAAATGAATATATAAAAGAAAAAATGGTAAAAATCTTAGATGAAGAGAAAGATAATCGTTCATGTATAGGATATTGTGCTGGTGAAGGTATGGCAGAACATACATATAAAACTTTTATGGCAGATAAATTTGGTTCATCAAACTTTATTAACCATGCTTCTATTTGTCTTCAAACAACAGTTTCTGGATATGCATTAACTATAGGTGGATATGGACAAGCAGATTTAGATAATGCAAAATATGTTATTATGGCTGGAGCAAATCGTGCAGAAGCTATTGTAACCCCTGATACTATGGATTTATTTAAAAGAACTAGAGGAAGAGGCACTAAGTTGGTAGTTGTTGACCCTAGATTTACAAATACAGCTGCTCATGCAGATGATTATTTGGCTATTAAGCCAGGAACAGATTTAGCTTTTGTATTGGCTTTGACATATCAAGCAATTATACATCAAACATATAATAGAACTTATGTAGAAAATAATTTTAATGGTTTTGAAGAGTATAAAAATCATATACTAGAAAATGAATATACACCAGAGTGGGCTGAAAAAATAACAGGAATTCCTGCAAAAGATATTTGTCGTATATCTTCAGAGTTTATGGCACATGCACCACAGTCAGTATATTATCAAGGACGTCGTTCAACATTTGCAAAAAATGATTTTCAACTACGTCGTGCTCAAGCAATATTTACTGCATTAGGTGGAGGTATTGATGTTAAAGGTGGTATTGTTTTTGGTAAAAAATTGCCACTTGGTGGACATGAAGTCAATATGCCAATGTATGCAAATGCACAAGAGCGTATAGAAAAAGATGCAGCTGCAATTATAGGGGCAAGTGGTTCTTGGATTGCTTGGAGAAATATGGTTGCAGAAGGTAAAACACCTTATCCTATAAGAGGACTTTTTGTATATAAGCAAAATCCTATGCTTTCAGTTCCAAATACAGCAAAAACTAAAAAAATGTTAGAAAAGCTAGATTTAGTAGTTGTGATTGATACTATGCCAAGTGATACAGCGATGATGGCAGATGTTATTCTTCCAGAGTGTACATATTTAGAGAGAGAAGATCCAGTAAAATCATTTGCTGGTCCTCAACCCGCTATTGTTCTACGTCAAAAAATTATAGAACCTATGTATGATACTAAACCAGTAATAGAGATTATGAAAGGTTTAGCTGAGAAATTGACAAAGCCACTTTGGGAAATAACTAAAAAGTATGATGAAGATGTTCAAGATGAGCTCTCTGAACTTGAAAAAGGAACTACAGAAGAGGATTATTATGAAGAAAATGGTTTTAATTTAGCAGATGCATTTGAAGAGACTCAAGAAGAGATAAATGAGCATATGTTTAGAGCGAAATATGATGAAAAAGCTTGGAAAACATTAAGAGAAAATGGTGTTTACTATCCTTTTATGGAAACAAGTTTTGAAAAAATTGATAATAATACATATAAGTATTATGAAGAGTATGATAAAAGTTTTACTACCGTTAAATTTGCTGATAAGTCTGCTCAAGAAGAGATGGATACTTGTGTAAATCCTAGAGATATTGCAGAGATAAGAAGAAAATTTTCGACACCAAGTTCTAAAATAGAGTGTTCTTTAACAAGTATGGCAAAAAAAGGAATAGCTCCTATGCCTACATGGGAAGATAAAGATTATGTGAAAGTGCCAGATGGTAAATTTAAGTTTATTAGTGGTAGACATGCTCAATTTACTCAAAATGGAACACAAAATAATATTATGCTTTTAGAGTTGATGCGTGAAAACTATGTTTGGATAAATGATAAAGATGCTAAGTATAGAGGTATTAAGTTTGGAGATGTTGTAGAGATAACAAGTTCAGTTGGACAAGTACAGATAAAAGCTTTTCCAACCCCTAAGATTATACCAAGTACAATTTTTTATATACATGGATTTGGAGCACAATCTGCAGGCTTGACATTTGCACATAGAAATGGTGCAAGTGATAATGAAATAATAGAAGATAGAATCGAGCCAGTTTTTGGTAGTGCAGTTATGCACGATACTATCGTATCAGTAAGAAAGGTGTAATTATGAACTATGCAATGGCACTTAATTATCAAAATTGTATAAATTGTAAAGCATGTGAAACTGCTTGTAAAGAAGAGAATGGAGTACAGCTTGGAGCTGACAAACAGCGTATTTGGGTTGGTATCAATGAAGGTACTATATTTGGAAAGCCATATATAAATCTTTACCCTTCACAGTGTAATCACTGTATTGAAGCTCCATGCGTAAGTGTTTGTCCTACATATGCTAGTCACTTTGTTGAGGGTGGAATTGTAAAAGTAGATCCTTCAAAGTGTATTCTTTGTAAGGGATGTATGGAAGCTTGTCCTTATGATGCTAGATTTGTAGATGATACAATGGTAGCCGTTGATAAGTGTACATTTTGTGATCATCGTATAGATGAGTATGGTACAACAGCTTGTCAAGCAACATGTCCAACTAAAGTTAGACTTTTTGGTGATTTAGATGATGAAACTAGTGATATAGTACAGTTACTTAAAACAAAGAAATTTTTCTTTCAAAAAGAAGACTCAGGTACACTTCCAAAACTATTTTATATAGTACCTGATGATGAGGCTTATGCAAGACAAAGTATTTCTCATAGTACAGTAATTCATACTTGGGATGACTTTAAAACAAAGTATGATGTTGCTAGAGATGTAAGGAGTAAAGAATGGAAAAGATAGAAATTTTAGGTCTTGAAATAAATAGAGTAAGTATATTTGATCTTTTATTTAATAAAGCGATGTTGATTGCTTATGTTTTATTAGGATTAGCTTTTTTTGGCATATATGAGATTATTGAAATTAGATATTTTAGTGAAGCGGCTAATGCTCATGCTTCAGGCATAGATCCAACGAATCCAGAACTTAAAGAGGCAATGAGACTTGCTGTATTTGGTAATGTAGGAGAGATAAATAGAGAAACACCATGGACACTATTTATTGTTAATTATATGTATATGATATATACAGGCAGTGGAGTTATATTTTTAGTGGCTCTTGCAGAACTTATGAAATTTCGTGTAGTTGAAAAAGTGGCAGCAGGATTTATGGTTGCAGGTATATCTATGGTGTTTGCAGGGCTTTTTACAATAGCAACAGATTTAAATATTTTAAATATGTTAAGCATGTTCACTTCACCAAATATAGGTGCAGGTATGTGGTTAATGTTACCTCTATATAGTGTGTATATTCCGTTTGTTTTATTTGAAATATATCTTATATTAACAAAGAAAAGAGAGTTAGCAAGAAGATTAGCATTACCAATTCTTATTATGAGTATAGGCGTTGATATTGTTGAGTATTATATTCAAGCAAAACTATTTTCTATGAATACAGCTCGTCATTTATGGACAGAGTTTCCAGTATTGATGTTTTATTTTATTATCTCAGCATTTGTATCATCTTTAGGTATTATGGGAATTGTTACATTTTTGGTTCATAAAGGTAAGTCAGAGTATAAAGAGCTTATGAGTCTTATTAGAAAAGCAATGCTCTTTTTTATAGCAATCTTAGCATTATATGAGGTTTTTGCATACATGGCAGTTGATAAAGATTGGACTCTTATTATCTTGTTTGGAGAATTTAAAACAATGTATTTTGGGGGATATATATTATTGACATTAGTTTTACCATTTTTAATTATTTTTAAAGAAGGAAAATCATTCTTTACATTAATAGCATCTATTTTTGTAATAATAGGAGGATATATTGGAAGATATATCTTTGTATATGGTGGTAATGCAAATCCAATGAGTGATAGATTTGGAACAGGTTATGAAAAGTATGATTTTTATGCAATAGCAAGCAAATTTAATTATGAAAATCCTCATCTTGGAGAAATTTTCATAGTTGTTGGTTCTATAGGAGTTATATTAGCAATTTATAGTTTATTTGATACACTATTATCTGTAGGAAAATTAAGAGAAAGTCATTAAATATATATAAGAGCATCAACTATGATGCTCTTATCTTTTAATATGCGGAGATAAAGATGAGACTAAAGTTGCTAAATGTATTGGTATTAAGTATTGTATTACTATTTATGGGTTGTGTAGCAAATAATGAAGCCACTTTAAAAACAAGAATAGATAGTAGTAAAAAAGTTTTAATCATCTCAAAGATTAAGCTTGGTGAAGATGAAGGAACAGTAGATGGAGAGTGGTTTAAAGCAAATATAGGTAAACTACCCAATATTCAAATTGTTGATGTAAGAAGCCCAAAAGAATTTAAAGCTGGACATTTAAAAGGCGCAATAAATATTGAAGCTGAAAAACTAAAAGCAAAAGAGTTATATGCAAAACTACCAAAAGATAAAACTATAGTTTTCAATTGTGTAAGTGGCAGTAGAGCTATGGAAGCATGGATGAAGTTAAATGATTCAAAATTAGATATATCAGCAATCTACTATTTTGATGCTAATTTAGATTGTAGAGGAACAAAATGCAAGATAGAAATAAATGAACCATTAGGTTGATATATTATTTCTACATGTAAAATCAATTATAATTAATATATTTATAAATTTGGATAAAGTTTATTCTGGTAAACTTTATCCAAATTTGTGAAAGGAGAAGAAAATGAAAAAACTATTAACATTGTTGTTCGCAGCAGTAGTTGGTTTGAGTTTAGTAAGTACTGCATCATTTGCAGGAGCTGCTAAGGGACAAAAGCTTATTATTAAAAAGCTTAAAAAACCTTGTGGCTTCAACGGTGCTGAGTTAGCTAAAAAACATACTCAAGATGAGTGGAAAGCATTGCAAGATGCTGGTAAGCTAAATGATGAGTTAACTAAAATATGTCCTAAAGCTAAACCATTAAAAAAGAAATACGTATCTCACGTATATGATTTTTTATATAACTACGCTAGTGATAGTGGTAATGTAGCATCTTGATAACACTATAGGCAACAGGTTGTTGCTCACATAAATAGTTTTTAAGTATTCTAATTTTAAGAGGTTCTATTTATAGTAGAATCTCTTTTTCTAAATTATATAATTCATATCGTATTTGTTTAAATCTTTCAGAATCATTTATATTTGTAAGTTTTAAAATCTCCTCCAATACTCTAGAACTTTCTTGAGCTCTTTTTAGATTTGAAAGTATAATTGACTCTAATGAATCTCTATTTCGCTCACTTTGTGTAGTTTCTTTAAGAGGATCATTTAATATATCTCTACATGTAAGAAGTTCATGATAATTTTGAAGTCTTGATTGATGACGTAAGTTTTTTAGTTTTAAAGATAGTTTTTTAGAATTTTTGTAGTATCTACATATGTCTTCTACTACCCTTATACCTTCTCTTAATCGATTTAGATTTGCATCGAGTATACGAAGTGTTTGAGGAGGCATTACCTCCCCTTTTAGTTTAGTCATCTCTACCAAAGATTCCAAGTATTTGAAGTAGTGCAACAAATAGATTTAAAAAATCAAGGTAAAGAGCTATAGATGCTTCTATTGGTGTTTCATAACGACCTTTTATTATATTTTGAGTATCATAAAGTATAAATGCACTAAATAGAATTGCACTAATACTTGCAATAACAAGTTGCATAAGTGAACTTTGAAAAAAGATATTCATTAAACTAGCAACAACAACAACTATCAAGGTAATAAAAAGCATTTTACCCATTACGCTGAAATCACGTTTTGTATTCATTGCAAATATGGATAACCCACCAAATGCGACAGTTGTAAGCATAAAAGCGTTAGCAATTATACTAGCACCACCAGCCATACCAAGGATACTTGTTAAAAGTGGAGCAAGTGTTAATCCACTTACAAATGTAAAACCAAATAGTAATATAAGGTTTAATCCAGCTTTTTTCTTAGCTGCATATAGACCAAAAAGTAGTCCAAATTCTAATATTACCAATCCAAAAAACCAACTTGCTATGGATTCTGCCATACCTAATCCAACATAAGCCCCTGCAGTTGCTGCAAGTAATGATGCTGCAAATAATTGATAAGTTTGTTTTATGAAAATTCCCATTGAACTTTTTGTTTGAGTATCTTCATAAGCTGTTTCTTGAGTACGATTGTTTATGTAATTTCTATCATATAATCCCATAATTTCTCCTTTTTTATGTTAATGTTAGACAATATTATATTGGATAAAAATTAATAGAAGATAAATAAAGGGATAAAGGGCCATTTAGTAGTCTTTATGGCTCTTTTGTTTATGCTATTTTTTATTAACTATTTCTTTAGTATCTTTTTCAAATTCTGATTCACAACTCTCTACAACTTTGTCATGCATTATTTCTTGAAGAACCTTATGTGTTTCATCTTTGTTTGAATTATTAGGATTAGAATTAACAATTTTTAAAACTTCAGCTTCAAAGTTATCTACACAATCTTTTGCACTCATATCAGCAGCTTCAGGACTCTCTTTGATTTTTTTAACATGATTTTTAACCATTTGGGATGTTGATGGTTTTTTATCACCAAAAACCATTTTTTTAATATCTGCTTGAAATTCAGATTCACAATCTTCTTGTGCACCAATTTCCACTTTTGTTTTAAGCTCATCGATTGCCTTTTGTTTTTCATGAGAAGCTACATCAGAGTTAACAATTTTAACAATTTCGCTTTCCAAATTTTCTACACAGCCTTTTTCTTCAGAAGTCATGGTTTGAGCTGCAAAAATTACTGAACAAGTTAACAACGAACTTATAATAACTTTTTTCATAATAAATCCTTTATAAATTAAAGAATTGTAACATTTTTTTTTAAAATAAACTCTTAAATTGTAAAATTTATTTTACGTTTTAATAAATATAATTATATTTAAACAATTTTCTATATAAGTAGGTAGGTAAAAATATATATTAAATTCATTTGTAGTTTAATAAAACTCTAAGCAACTATTGTATATAATTTCGTCCTCGTTTGAGAGAACGAGTGTTTGAAAT
>CAZIAJ010000098.1:0-7487 GCA_964537565.1 uncultured Sulfurospirillum sp. | reverse complement strand
CTAATAGCCTATTTTTTAATCAGAATAAGGGATTTATAAACTAAAATTTACTACTCTAAATGATAAATCAATAAAAGTAGGTATACATGAAAGATATTTTAATGGGAAATGATGCTATCGCATTGGCACTTATTCATGCTAATGTAGATATGATTTCTGGTTATCCAGGAACACCATCAAGTGAAATTTTAGGAAATTTTCAAAAATTTAGAGATAAATTTAAAGTTGATGCCTACGCAGAGTGGGCAACCAATGAAAAAGTTGGTTTTGAAGTAGCATATGCAGGGGCTATTGCAGGTAAAACAACTTGTGCAACTATGAAACAAGTAGGACTAAATGTAGCAAGTGATGCACTTATGAGTGCTTCATATATTGGGTTAAATGGTGCTATGTTATTGATTGCTGCCGATGACCCTGGTTTTCACTCTTCTCAAACAGAGCAAGATAGTCGTAGTTTTGCCAAATTTGCTAAAATTCCAGTTTTAGACCCTGCTACTCCTCAAGAAGCTTACAATATGGTGAAACTTGGAATTGAAATTTCTCATAAATTTGAAACTGTAACTATGCTTAGACCTGTTATGAGAGTATGCCATGCTAGAGAGATTTGTGAAGTTAATGAAATACTTGAGTTTAACCCAACAAAAGGTGAATTTAAACGAGAAATAACAAGATGGGCAGCAGTTCCACCAGCTGGACGTTTTAGACAGGGACTAGAGCAATTTGAAAGACTAGAAGCTATCAAAGAGTATAACTGGACAGAATTAATTGAGCCAAAAGTAAAAAAACTTAAAAGTACTAAAACTCTATGCCTTACAAGCGGAACTGGTGATGGTTATGTTAAAGAAGCCATGGAAGAGATGAAAATTGAGGCAGATGTTTTAAAACTAGATATGCCATATCCTCTTCCAAAAGAGAAAATCGAAGCACTTTTTGAGAATTATGATAAAGTGATAGTTTTTGAAGAAACTTATCCTTGTATAGAAGAGCAACTAAGCTCTCCAAAACTACATGGAAAGCTTACAAATGATGTACATAAAATAGATGAGTTTACAAAAGATAAAGTTCTTGCTGCATTCTCTAATGTAGGGCTTATAGAGAAAAATAAGTTTTATAAAAGTGAAAAATATTCAGCTGAACTTCCTGTTCGTCCTCCAAACCTTTGCCCTGGATGTCCTCACAGAGATGTTTACTACTCAGTTATGAAAGTTTTTAAAAAGAAAAAATCTATTTATCCTTCAGATATAGGATGCTATACACTTGGGCTAAATCAAGGAGCAATAGATACTGTTTTATGCATGGGTGCTTCTATATCAATGGCAAGTGGTTTTAGTGTTGCTGACCCATCTAAAACAGTTGTAGCAACTTTAGGGGACAGTACTTTTATGCACTCTGGAGTATCTCCACTCATAAATGCAGTATATCAAAATCATAAATTTATACTTCTTATCTTAGACAACTCAACTACAGCCATGACAGGTCGTCAAAAGACACCAGAAAGAGCCAATCCAAATAAGATAGATATTAAAAAAATAGTTGAAGGTTGTGGTGTAGAGTGTCATGAGTACGAATATACACCAGATGTTGAAAAAACCATAGATTTTATGAAATCACTTAAAGAAAAATATACTGAAGCAACTGGACCAGTTGTGGCAGTTATAAGAGAATTTTGTGTACTAGACAAAGAGAGAGCTCCAGAAAAACTTCCTCAAGTTTTTGCAGAAGTAGACCAAGATAAATGTGTTGCCTGTGATATTTGTACAACACAATATAAATGTCCACCAATGCACTACAACGAAGACCATAAGATAGAGATTGATCCATTTTTATGTATAGGTTGTGCGGCTTGTTTAGATGATGTTTGTCCAACAGATGCTTTTGTAAAGGTGGAAAATTAATATGAAATATCAGGTAGTAATAGCTGGAATCGGTGGTCAAGGTGCAGTTTTTTTAGTAAAAGTTTTATCAATTGCAGCAGGATTAAAAGATCAAAAATGTTTAGGAACTGAAAACCATGGTATGAGCCAACGTGGTGGCTCGGTATCATGTTATGTAAAAGTTGGAGATTTTCATTCGCCAGCAATAGACCAAGGACAAGCAGACCTACTAATTGCTCTTGAGGGCAATGAAGGACTTAGAAATATACAGTACCTTAAAAAAGGCGAAGGAACTATCATTGTAAATGCAGACAGTAACTTTCCTAAGATAGAGTATGAGACTATAAAAATAGATGCTTTTGATAAAGCAAGAAAAAAAGAGTTTCCCATACAAGCATTAAATGTTTATATGCTTGGTATTACACTAGCTCGTGATCCTCACTTTCCTTTTTCATTAAAAGATATTGAAGAAGCAATTACACAGATGAATGCAAAAATGGCACCTAAAAATATAGAAGTATTGCACCAAGCAATAGAAGATGCTAGAGGAGTTTAATATGATATGGTCAAAAGACGAAACTCTTCCTAGAATGGAGTTAGAAAAACTTCAAACAGCAAGACTAAAAGAGACAGTTGCTAGAGTCTATGGAACAGTTCCATTTTATCAACAAAAGTTTAAAGAGATGGGAATTGTTCCTGAAGATATAAAATCTATAAAAGATATATCAAAATTACCATTTACTAAAAAACAAGACTTAAGAGATAACTACCCTTTTGGAATGTTCGCTGTAAATCAAGATGCTGTTGTAAGAATACATAGTTCAAGTGGAACAACAGGTAAACCAACTGTTGTTGGATACACAAAATCAGATATGGCTGTTTGGAACGAAGTAATGGCAAGAGTATTTACAATGAGTGGTGTAAACTCAGAAGATACTGTTCATAATGCTTATGGCTATGGTCTTTTTACAGGTGGGCTTGGTGTTCATAATGGTGCAGAGACTGTTGGAGCTACTGTAGTTCCAAGTAGCGGTGGTTTTACATCTCGTCAACTTCTTTTAATGAAAGATTTTAACTCAACTGTTCTTACCTCTACACCATCTTTTGCTCTTCATATGGCTGAAACAGCTGTAAATGAAGGTTATGACTTAAAAAAGGATTTCAAACTAAAATGTGGAATCTTTGGAGCAGAGCCAACAAGTGCTGGACTTAAAGAAGAAGTAGCAAGAGTTTGGGGCATAGACTACTATGAGATTTATGGTTTATCAGAAATCATAGGACCGGGTGTATCAAATAGCTGCTGTGAAAGTCGTGATCTACATATATTTGAAGATCATTTTTATCCTGAGATAGTTGACCCTAAAACTAGTGAAGTCCTACCATATGGAGAAAAAGGGGAACTTGTTATCACCTCTTTAACAAAACAAGCACTTCCAATCATAAGATATAGAACTGGTGATATAACAAGCTTAGATCAAACTCCTTGTAAGTGTGGAAGAACTCATGTTCGTATGAAAAGCGTTATGGGAAGAGCTGATGATATGCTTATAGTGAATGGTGTCAATGTTTTTCCTTCTCAAGTAGAACATGTTCTTTCAAATATAGAAGATATAACACTAAACTATCAGATAATAGCAGATAAAAAAGGTTATCTCGATAGCTTAGAAATTATGGTTGAGGTAACAGAAGAGATGCCTATGGATAGTATAGGAGCACTTGAAAAAATACAAAAAAACATACAAAGTGAACTTCTAAATAACCTCTACATAAATGCAAAGATAAAACTCGTAGAACCAAGAAGTATAGAGAGAAGTATGGGTAAAGCTGTACGCGTAATAGATAAACGAAATATATAGGAAAAAAAATGCATACAATTAAACAACTTTCTGTTTTCATAGAGAACAAAACAGGTGAATTAAGTGATTTTACTAACATTCTTAGTAAAAATAGTATATCAATCAAATCAATTTTACTTGCAGATTCTACTGACTTTGGACTAATAAGAACTATCGTTGATAACCCAGAAAAAGCAAAAGCTATCCTTGAAGATGCTGGATTTAGTGTAAGATACACAGATGTATTTGGTGTTAAGATTGATGATGTAGTTGGTAGTTTTAACAAAGTAGTAACTTCTCTATCAAAAAGTAGTATAAATATCCAATACACTTATAGTTTTTATGAATCAGATAGTGGAATTTTTATATTTAGTGTTGATAAAAGTAAATTTAAAGATGCTGTAAAATCTCTTCTTGACGACAATCTTGAAGTTATTAGTGCAAGTCACTTTTACAAATAGAGCTTGAATATGACTTTTAGTAAAAATGAGAGTTTTAGTAAAGATGAGTTAGAAGCTTGGCAACTAAGCCATCTAAAAGAGACACTTATAAGAGTCTTTCATCTTGTTCCTTTTTATAAAAAAAGATTTGAAGAGATGGGTATACGCCCTGAAGATATTAAGACTCTAAAAGATATTGCAAAACTTCCTTTTACAAAAAAGAAAGATTTACGTGATAACTACCCTTTTGGAATGTTTTCTGTTGAAATGGACCAGATAGTAAGAGTCCATAGTTCTAGTGGAACAACAGGAAAACCTACAGTAGTAGGCTATACTGAACACGATATGGATGTTTGGGCAGAAGTGATGGGTAGAGTTTTTACTATGGGTGGGCTTACATGTAAAGATATATTACACAATGCAACTGGATATGGTCTTTTTACTGGTGGACTTGGATTTCACTCAGCTGCAGAGCGTATGAAAATAGCTGTAATACCAAGTTCAACTGGTTTTACTTCTCGTCAGCTTTTGCTTTTAAAAGATTTTAGAGCAACTGCTATTACTGGAACTCCCTCTTTTGCCCTTCACCTTGCAGAAAAAGCAAAAGCAGAAGGTTATGATATTAAAAAAGACTTCTCTTTAAAAGTAGGCTTTTTTGGAGCAGAACCAGCTAGTGATGGACTAAAAGATGAGATATCAAATATCTGGGGAATAGACTATCACGAAGTATATGGTCTTTCAGAAATTATAGGACCTGGTGTTGCTTCAAGCTGTAAACACTCACATCTACTTCATTTTAATGAAGATCACTTCTACCCTGAAATCATAGACCCTCAAACAGAAGAAGTTTTACCAGATGGAAATAGAGGTGAACTTGTTGTTACTACTTTAACAAAACAGGGTCTTCCTATTATAAGATATCGAACAGGTGATATAACCTCTATCACAAGAGTTCCTTGTCGTTGTGGAAGAACTTTGTGTCGTATAGAGAGTATTGTTGGTCGTAGTGATGACATGCTTGTAATAAATGGTGTAAATGTATTTCCCTCACAAATAGAACATGTTTTAGCAAAAGTTGATGAAATTACGCTAAACTATCAGATAATTGCAAATAAAAAAGGTCATTTAGATAAACTTGAAATAGATGTAGAACTTAATGAAAATGTTATGAGTGATGATGTTGGTGATTTAACTAGATTACAAAAACAGATACAAGATGAGTTATTAAATGCTCTTTATATAAATGTAACAGTTAAACTTGTAGCTCCAAAATCTATAGTCCGCTCAAGTGGAAAAGCTGTTAGAGTAATAGATAAAAGAAAATAAAGGCTTAAAATGGAGTATAGATATATAGGTAAAAGTGGTTTAAGAGTGACTCCCATCTGTCTTGGTACAATGACTTTTGGTATAGCTGCAGATAAGAAAGAATCTTTTAGAATCATGGACAAAGCTTACGATATGGGGATAAACTTTTTTGATACAGCGGAGCTTTATCCTGTACCTCCTTCAAAAGAGTATGCTGGACTTACAGAAGAGATAGTAGGAGAGTGGTTACAGACAAAACCAAGAGACTCTATAATTATCGCATCAAAAGTAGCAGGAGCAGCCAATGGCTGGTTTGTACCTCCTATAAGACATGGTCTTACAGCTATAGATAGATTTCATATCACCAAAGCCTTAGAAGCTACCCTCAAAAGGCTTAAAACTGACTATATAGATTTATATCAGGTGCATTGGCCAGATATGAGTGTACCTATTGAAGAGAGTCTATATGTACTTGATGAGTTTGTTAAAGCAGGAAAAATAAGATATATAGGTACTTCAAATGATAGTGCTTATGGTTTAACAAAAGCAAATGAAATATCAAGATTTAAAAATCTAAGTAGATTCCAATCGATACAAAATAACTTCTCTATGCTAAACAGAAGATTTATGGATGAATTGTCCACAGTTTGTCAAAAAGAAGATATTTCCTTGTTGCCATATTCACCTTTAGCTGGTGGTGTTTTAACAGGTAAATATAATCAAAAGATTTATCCTCCAGATGCTAGATTTACAAAGTATATAAATGCTTCAAATCCACGTTTAAAAGCTCAAGCAGATAGATTTGTAAATAATAGAACTATATCTTCTGTAGAAAAATACTTAGAAATTGCAAAAGAGTATGAAGTTAACTTAACTACTTTAGCAACTGCTTGGAGTATGCATTTTGATTTTATTGCCTCTACTATTATTGGTGCTAAAAGTGCCGAACAACTTGACGACACTTTAGCAGGACTAAATTATAAAATAGACCCAGAACTTATGCAAAAACTAGATGCTATTCATGATAGTATCTTATATCCTATGGGATAATATGAGTATAAATAACAAATGCCCATGTGGAAGTGGTATAAAATATAAAAAATGCTGTAAATTATATCATGATGGAAAGATACCAAATAATGCCCTTATTCTTATGAAATCAAGATACAGTGCTTACGCTTTAAAAAATGCAAAATATATACAAAAATCTTCACTAAATCAAGATGATTTAGAAAGCATACAAGAGTTCTCAAAAAAAACAAGTTTCCAAAATTTAAAAATTATTGAGTTTATTGATGGCAATGAAAAGGCTTATGTAACTTTTAAAGCTACACTTTTTAATGCTAATAAAGATACCTCTTTTACTGAAAAAAGTACATTTTTTAAAAAGAACAATAAATGGTTTTATGTTGATGGAGAACTACTATAAAAATTATAATTTTTCTCATACTGTGTGTACTATTTTGGTCCGCCAATTTTATAATAGGAAGATATATACATGAGGATATAGAGCCTATTCAATTAGCATTTTTTAGATGGAGTGGTGCTGCTATAATAGTATTTCCAATACTTTTTAAAAACTTTTTCACAATAGTTAAATCTATCAAAAATAATTTTATAATACTAAATATATTAGCCATTTTAGGTATAAGTGCATTTAACACTATACTATACATAGGTCTTAACTATACAAAAGCAACAAATGCCCTGCTTATAAACTCCTTTGTCCCCATAATAATCTTAATTTTATCACTCTTTATCCTTAAAATAAAGATACAAATTGTTCAGTTTATAGGTATATTGCTTTCAACTTTTGGAGTTATATTTTTGATATTAAGAGGAGATTTTTCAACACTTCAAACACTAGATTTAAACAAAGGTGACATCATAGTACTAACCTCCTCTTTTACTTGGGCACTCTACTCTGTACTTGTTAAATTTAGACCAAAAGATCTTAATAACTTTGAGTTTTTTACAACTATTGTATATATTGGATTGTTTTGGTTAAGCATTATTTATATATTGATGGGGTA
>CAZIAJ010000097.1:0-7561 GCA_964537565.1 uncultured Sulfurospirillum sp. | reverse complement strand
CCCATATATGATGAAATAATGGGTTTAAAAAAATTTAATAATAAACTACTATTTGTCGAATCAAAAAAGCAAAATGAAAACAATCATACAATCTTAGCATATGAAGAAGGCTGTGCTTATCATGAAGGAATGAAAAACTACTATGAGTACATTGGGATAAAAGATTATGAAACTGTAGAAATAGCAGATTTTGAAGTAATCCTTGCGTGTGTCGAACTAGGTATGGGAAAAGCTATTGTTCCAAGAGCTATAGTAGAAAGGTTAGGTTATATTGACAAACTAAAAAGTACCCTTATTGAAGATAGTATACTAGAAATACCTACTTGTTTAGTATGTCGAAAAGATAATATACCCAAAATAAGTGAATATCTTAGAAATATTGATATAGATTAATCTTTTTCTAATAGCTTAACCATAAATAGAACAAAAATCTTTGTACGATAAAGTAACGAGTCTTTTTTTGTATACTCTTTTTTTGTATGACTAAAATCTCCAACAGCACCTAAGCCATCTAAAACAGGAATCCCCATAGCAGATAAAAAGTTACCATCAGATCCACCACCAGTACTTAGTTCTTCACACTTATATCCAAGTTTTATAGAAGTAGCTCTGTATAGTTTAGATAATATTACAGACTCTTCATTCATCTCTAAAGGTGGTCGATTTAAGTGTAAGTCATACTTTACCTCTGCACCTAAACTATTTTTTTTACTTAAAATAGTTTCTATTTTGCCAAATAGTGTGTCTTTTTGACTCATCGCTTCAAATCTAATATCAACTGATATTTTACTATAAGGAGGAACAACATTTCTAGCTACTCCAGAATTAAGCTGATTGCAACCAACTATTATACCTTTATCATAATCATTTAGTTTTTCTAGTTTTTGAACTATTTCACAAGCTACTAATAGAGAGTTTATACCATCCCAAGGTGCAACTCCAGAATGTGCAGGCTTACCTATAACTTCTATATCTAAAGTAGCTATCCCTTTTCTTCTCGTAACAATTTCACCATTTGAGCGACCTGGTTCAAAAATAAACCCTGCTTTTGCATTTTTAAATTGTGACTCAATTATCTCTTGAGAATCTGTTGAGCCTATCTCTTCATCTGAATTAAAAAGTATTTTTATGGGTAAGTCACGATTTGGATAGAGTTTTTTCAAAATAGAAAATGCATTTATTGCTACTATTAATCCTGATTTCATATCATTTGTACCAGGACCTTTTATAATTTCATCATCGTCAGTAAATGTGTTAAAATCACTTTGAGGAGGATGTACAGTATCAAAATGTCCTATAAAAGCAAAATAATCTTTCTGTTTATCTTTCCCAAACATCAAATGAGGTCTAGCTTTTTTTGAAGAGTAAACTTTCTCTAGTTGTATATCTTTTTTATCAGCTATATCTACTAAAACATTTAATGCTTCTTCTATTCCATCTAAATTAGATGAAAAACTATTAACATTAACTAACTCTTCAAAATCAGCATAAATTTGTGCTTCATTTTCTTTTAAAAAATTATCTATTATTTTTTCCATTTTACAGTCCTATAAAACAAATTTAATTTCAAAGATAACCAAAAGCATCTTAATTATGCATAAATAATATCTTAATAAAAAAAATTTATATCAACAATAATTATCCATTATTTGACACAAGTTAATCTATTTTTATATACTGATAAAAAATTACAAAAGAGTCTAGTTATGAAAAAAATTCAAAAAGTTGCTATTACTGGAGGAACACATGGAAATGAATTAACAGGTGTATATCTAATTAAAAAATTTAAAAAAAATCCAAACCTGGTAAAAAGAGAGAGTTTTGAAACTATTTTGATGCATACTAATCTTGGAGCTATTGAACAGTGTACAAGGTATGTTGATAAAGATTTAAATCGCACTTTTACTTTAGATGGATTAAATGATAATTCACTTACAAGTTATGAAGATGGTATTGCAAAAAAAATAAACCAAGAATTAGGTCCAAAAGGAAGTGATAATCCAAACGTAGACTTTGTTATGGATTTGCACTCAACAACCTCAAATATGGGCTTATCCATTTGTATTAGTACAGAAGATAAACTATCATGGCAAGTTGCTGCTTATGTAAAAGAGATGATCCCAGAGATTCATATCTTTAGTTGGAAAGGAGATACAAATGACACTTCTTTTGTAAGCTCTATCCCCCCTAGTGGTTTTACTATAGAGGTAGGCTCTATACCACAAGGTGTTCTTAGAGCAGATATGTTTTTTGAAACAGAAAGAATCATACAAGCTATTCTAGATTATTTTGAACTGTATAATTCAGATAAACATACAAAAAAATATAATAAAATAGAGATTTATGACAATGTTAAAGCTATTGATTTTCCAAGAGATGAACAAAATAGTATAAATGCAATGGTACACCCAACACTACAAGAAAATGGATACTTTAAACTTAAAAAAGGAAACCCAATATTTGTTGATTTAGATGGTAATGAAATTTTATATGATGATATTGATGGGCTATATGCACTCTTTATCAATGAAGCTGCTTATTATGAAAAAGGGGTAGCTATGTGCCTTGCAGAGAAAAAGACTATTACTATATGAGAGGATTGGTATAATTAGGGGTTTATTTGCTCCTATACCAATACTGATACCTTTCTTTAAAGCCAATTTTTTTATATAAGTGTAGTGCTGATAAATTCTCTATCATGCATTGAAGATATGCATGCTTTGCTCCATTTCTAAAACCCCAACACATAATCGATTCAACTATAGTTCTCCCATAGCCCCTATTTCTCATATGCTTATCCACCACTACATCAAAAATACCTATATAATCACCCTCCAAAACACCCAAACCACATCCTATATGATTACCATTTTTAATAAAATCAATATAGCATGTTTTCATCTTAATATTTTTAAAAATGCTCTTATATATATCAAATTTACTCTCTTCTGTATTTATAAATTTCATAAACCTTAGAAGCCAACTATCACTAAAAATATTATTTATATCCACAGAGCTACTTAAGCCAGTCTCTTCTAGATCTATAGAATGCATTGAAGTAATTGCCTCTTTTTTGTAATCTTTACTCTCCAATACAGCATCAATATTTTTTTCAAGCGATAAAGGAGTTATTTTGTAGATAGTTCTTTGACCACTATTTTGATATATATCATGGCAAAAATCTATCTTTTTATCTATATTTTTGCTTGAACTATATATTGGATTAATAGAGTTTGCACGTCTTGTAACTCCATCTGCAAACCTCATTATCCAACCATCATAATGGATAGTACTTAATGCCGGCCAAGCATTCATAGACATCTCCTCGAACTCTCTTACATTCATCTATTTTTGCTTTGTAAAAACTTATTAAGCTGATTTGCAAATTCCTCTGCATCTTTTTTACTAAAAGGGGCTGGTCCTCCAGTCACCTCTCCACTATCTCTAAGTTCACTCATAAGGTTTCTCATAGTAAGGTATTGTTTTATATTCTCTTGGCTATAAAGTTCTCCTCTATGGTCTATCGCATGTGCTTTTTTGCTTATGAGTCTATCTGCTAGTGGTATGTCAGCAGTTATGACTAAATCTCCCTCATTTGCTAACTCTACTATATGATTATCTGCTTCATCAGCACCTTGATCAACTATGATATAAGATATGTATTTAGATTTACCTATATTTATTTTCTTATTTGCAACAACATAAGTATCAAGTCCAAGTCGCTCTATAGCCTTTAAAACTATTGGCTTTAAAAGGTTAGGAAAGGCATCACCATCAATGTAGAATTTCAAGAGATGATCTCCTTTACTCTTCCTACATCACCATTGGTAAGCCTTACTTTTATCCCATGAGGATGTGTTGGAGAATTTGTTAGTATATCTTTTACTACTCCCTCAGTCAAAACTCCACTTCTTTGATCTTTTTTTAAAACAATTTTCACTTTTAATCCAGCTTTTATATCGACCCTTTTTTGTCCATTCAAAACAACATTCCTCCATTTTCATTTTCTTCTAAATTGTTGCTCTTTGGAAGTGGTGAAGTTTTTGTAAAATACTCACGTCTTCCTTTTATTTTTCTCTGTATTACACCCTCTGGTGGAATAAACTTTCGTTTTGTTTGAGGATATAAATTTATATATCCTTTAACAAATTCAGCAAAGGCAGGGCCAGCAACACGTCCACCTGTTTCATACTTTGCCATAGGAGAGTTATCATCATTACCATACCAAACAAGTACTTCTATCTCTGGAGTAAAACCACAAAACCAAGCATCAATATTTTTATTTGTTGTTCCAGTTTTTCCTGCTGTCTCGATACCTTTTACTTGTGCCCTTCTACCTGTACCTCGCTCAACTGTAGTCCTTAAAATATCTACCATCAAAAAAGCTTGTTCTGGGCTTACTAATCTTTTTTTCTCACTCTCATATATGATTTCATCACCAAATCTATTAACTATTTTTTTAATAAGTCTTGGTTTTACTTGTATTCCATAGTTTGGAAACATAGAGTAAAATCCACTAAAATCAAGTGGAGAAATCCCAAAACTACCCAATGAAAGAGAAAGATCATAAGGTATACCTTTAAAGCCATCTTTCTTAAGCTCTTTATATACACTATCCATACCAAGAGCATTTACTAGATTGATAGTTGCTAAGTTTCTTGAGTGTACTAATGCTTCTTTTAGAGTCAACAAACCTTCAAAATTTTCTTCATAGTTTTTAGGTTTCCAATCTTTGTCCGTTTTTTTATCTGTATAAACTCTTGAAATATCAGGAATTTCACTCATAGTAGAATATCCAACATCTAACGCCATTTGATATATGAAAGGTTTAAACGATGAACCAGGTTGTCGTTTACTCTGAACAGCTCTATTAAAACTAGATTTTTTATAATCAACACCACCAACCATTGCTAGTATATCTCCACTTTTACTATCTAATGTTACTAATGCACCATTAATAATAGTACTATTTGCATCTTTAGGATGTCTCTTAAAAATCTCATCATAACCATATTTTAAAGATTTTCTTGCTAAGTCTTGAAGTCTTAAATCAATACCAAGGTATACCTTATAACCACCTGTTCTAAAATCATCATATTCACGGCTAGCTCTTTTTATAACTTCATCTACAATATAAGGTGCTCTATTTTTTGTCAATGTTTCATCATAAACTATAGGTTGTTCTGCTATTGCTTTTCTATAACTCTTCTCACTTATCCAACCAAGTGTATACATTCTATATAAAACTCTATTTGCACGACTTAATGACAAATCAATATTACGAGTTGGATCATAAGAACTAGGAGCCTTTGGAAGTCCAACTAGCATTGATATCTCTTTAAGAGTTAATGCATCTAAGTTTTTATGAAAGTATCCAAGTGCTGCTGTTTTTATACCATAATATCCATGTCCAAAATAAACATGATTAAAATATCTCTCTAAAATTTGTTCTTTTGTAAGTTCATTCTCTATTTTAAAAGCTAAAAGAGCCTCTTTTAGTTTACGGATTATCTTTTTTTCTCTAGTTAAAACTGTATTTTTTACAAGTTGTTGAGTTATGGTACTAGCACCTTCTACTAATTTCATAGCCTTTACATCTTTTATAATTGCTCTAAAAATTGCTTCAAAATTTACACCTTTATGCTCAAAAAAAGATGTATCTTCTATAGCGACTAAAGCCTCTATAACACGAGCAGGAATCTCATCATAAGAGGCATAAATCCTATGGTGTTTTTCAAATATATTGGCAACAAGTTCACCATTTCTATCATATATCTGCGTACTCAGCTTGGGATTATAGTCTATAATTTTATAAGCATCAAATCGTACTTGAGAATACAGATAAATCAATCCAGCAGCTACTAAAAATACTCCCATAAAAAATATCGTTATGATATATTTCATACTCTAAACTCCCTATTCTTAAACCCAGAGTCTATTAACTCTTTTGTATACTCATCTTTTGGATTGACTATAATATCTTTCAAATTACCACTCTCTACTATAGTACCATCTTTAATGATTGCTATACTTTCACATAGCTCTTCAACCGCATCTATATCATGTGTCACAAATATAAGTTTAAACCCATGTTCAATATGCAAAGATTTTAAAAGCTCTAAAATTGCTTCTTTACTTTTCATATCAAGTGCAGTTGTAGGCTCATCTAAAAGTAATAGTTTAGGCTTTACATGTAAAGCAAAAGCAATTACTACTCGTTGAAGTTGTCCACCACTAAGCTCACTTGGAAACCTATCTAAGAAATCATGCTCAAGCCCTACCATATCAAAATACTCCTGAGCAACTTCTCTTGGAACTAAAAACTGATCTATTATCTTTGTAAGTGGGGATAAAGCGGTAAAAGGATTTTGAGGAACAAATGCTACACTTTTACCTCTTTTAATTTCAAAACCATCTAAATCCATCTCTACATGTAAAGATTTTGGTAACATACCTAAAAAAGCTTTAAGTGTTAAACTCTTGCCACTTCCACTCTCACCAATCAAAGCAAAAGAGTCTTTAAAACAAAAACTAATATCAACTAGCTTTTTATCACCAGTGGTAATCTTAAGTTGCTTACATGTAAACATCAAATAGCCTTTGTAAATCTTTTATACTAACATCTACTCTTGGTATTATTCTAAGTATTGGTTTTTCTACAGTTGGAGGACGAATAGCTCCTACTAAAAAACCTTTATTCTTCAATTTTTCTTGCATATCTAAAACAGCTTGTGAGCTATCCATATTATAGGCAAAAATCAATCCTGGCATATCAATGCCAAAACTCATCTTTACTAACTTTTGTCGTTTTTCTATTTTTTCATATAAAGAGTCTCTATACTTTATCATATATAACATACCCTGATGAGCAAGTTCTATATCAATCAATGATGGAGCAGTAGCATATACTAAAGATTTTGCTCTATTTTGTAAAAATTCTACTATATGTTTTGAGGCTAAGATATAAGCTCCATAGCTACCATATGCTTTTCCAAGTGTTCCCATCTTTATATGATTTGATTGTGGTTCTATATTAAACAACTCAAAAACACCCAAAAGTTTCTCTCCAACGACTCCACTACTATGCGCTTCATCTACTATCAAAAGAGTATTTTTATATTTATCAACTATATTAAATATCTCTTTTTTCATTAAATCTCCACTCATAGAGTAGATACCTTCTACAGCTATAATAGCTCTTTTATAGTCACTATTTTTTAAAATATTTTCAAGTTCTTCTAAAGAGTTATGTTCAAATGTAAGAACTTTTGTATCAACAAGTTTTGAAGCCAAAACCCCACTTGCATGATACTCTTTATCTAAAATTAGAATATCTCCTTTTCTTGGAAGTGCTTCAATAAGAGCTAAATTTGCTAAAAATCCACTTCCAGCTAAAATAGCACTTTCAAATCCATTTTGTCTACATAAAAACTCTTCAAAATCTTTATGTATCTGATGATAACCATTAACAACCTGTGAAGCTTTAGGTGCATGACTCTTAAACATATGTAAACGAGTTACCGCACGATTCAAAAGTTGTGATTTTGATGAAAGACCTAGG